>JAOZIG010000086.1 GCA_026014515.1 Candidatus Bathyarchaeota archaeon
TGAGGTAAATATACTGTAACCATACTATGCATCATTCATTGGGATTCACCCTGTTCCCAATCGTCATGGATTAACCATGGGTGAGTACGCCTCATTCATCAACCGAGACCTCAAATGCAACCTAGAGACAGTCAAGATAAACGACTGGAATAGAGACCAATGGTTCGATGAGACAGGTCTCCCATGGGTTCAGCCAAGCCCCAACATACCATCACTAGACACAGCCACCGTTTTCCCCGGAACATGCTTCTTCGAGGGAATCAACGCTTCTGAGGGACGGGGAACCACCAAGCCCTTTGAGTATCTTGGGGCTCCATATGTTGACTCCAAGAAATGGGCTGACATGTTAAATGGGCTTGATTTACCGGGTGTATTGTTCAGGCGATGCTATTTCACGCCTACTTTTTGGCGATACAAGGATGAGCAATGCGCTGGAGTTCAGGTACATGTGGTTGATCGTGATGTTTTCCGTCCAGTGGAAACCGGATTGTACCTGTTATCGACCTTGATCGAGCTTCACCCTGATGATTTTATGTTCAATGATCCAACCTACGATGAGCGTTGCCACTTTGATTTATTAGCAGGTACCGATAAGCTCAGAAAACAACTTGCAGACCATGTGGCTGTTGAGGAGATAATGGCTTCATGGGAACCCGAGCTAGCAGAATACATGAAGGAACGGGAAAACCACCTTCTCTACGGGGAGAACACACAATGAAAGCAATCAGAGGAAATTTGGTTACCTCTGTAGGGGTTATCCCGGGGCAGATAGAGTTTGATGAGGAGATAACGTACATAGGTGAGGCTAGGTCCTTTGAGGGTGAGTTAGATGAATACCGTGAGGCATTGATTGCCCCCGGGTTCATCGATATTCATGTCCATGGTTTGGCTGGATACGATACAATGGATGATGAACCAGAGAGCCTACATCAAATCTCCAAACACCTAGCAGCCAAGGGAGTAACAGGCTTCCTCGCAACAATACAAACCTCACCATACGACGCGATAATCAAGACCCTAAGACGTATCAGGGAAACCGAGACCACTGGAGCCAAACTGCTTGGCTCACATCTTGAAGGACCATACATCAACCCAGAACGGATAGGAGCGCAGCGTCAAAACATACGAGAACCAAATGAAAACGAGTTACACGAAATCTTGGACGCTGCTGATGGTAGTTTACGGCTGGTAACCATGGCTCCTGAGATCGAGGGTGGGATATTGGCGGTTGAATATCTTGCTGGTAGAGGCGTATTGGTCTCGGCTGGGCATACTAATGCTACATATGAGGAGGCGATACGTGGCTTTGAGGCTGGCGTGGTACTTCTCGCTCACTGCTGGAATGGGATGCGTGGATTACATCATAGGGAACCTGGGGTAATAGGAGCCGGATTAACAGACAACGAGGTTTTTGTTGAGGTTATAGCTGACTGCCTCCATGTTCATCCAGCGATACTTGGGCTCACAGTGAAGGCAAAGGGACCGGATAAGGTGGTTCTTGTATCCGACTCCATCAAACCAGCGGGACTCAAGGAGGGGAAACACGTGTTAGATGGACGAAACTACAACGTGGAGGATGGCTTGGTGCGTCTGGGGTCTGGTGTAATCGCTGGTAGCTCCATTGGGCTAAATGACGCAGTAAGAAACATGGTAAACAAAGTAGGTTTGACCATATCCGAGGCTGTACAGATGGCATGTGATACTCCTGCAAGACTGCTGGGGCTCAACAAGGGGAGCCTGGAGGCTGGTTATGACGCTGATCTTGTGGTATTGGACACGGATTTCAACGTGGTTGAGACCATTGTAGAGGGCACGACGGTATACAGGACTGAATAAGATGAGAGACCTGCAGACACGATTAGGCGAATTAAAGAATAAACCAACCCGGAACATCATCGGGTTAATGTCAGGTACGTCAGCTGACGGCATCACGGCTGCATATACCGAGATCACGGGTACAGGTGAGACCGCTGAGATCGATCTCATTGGTTACACGACGTATCCCTTTGATGACGCGGTTCGGGAACGTGTCTTCAATCTCTTCAAACCCGGGTTAGCCACGGTCAGAGATGTCTGCGAGATGAATGTTGTGCTTGGCGAGGCTTTCGGTGACGCGGCGAACCAACTCATCAAAGACCTATCCCTCACAGACGTAGATCTGATTGGCAGCCATGGTCAGACCATCTGGCATCAACCAGACCAAGGGGCCACACTTCAAATAGGCGAACCAGCGGTAATCTCAGAAAAAACAGGATTGCCCGTGATTGCTGATTTCAGGAAAGCCGACATGGCTGTTGGTGGTGAAGGGGCTCCTTTAACTCCTTACCTTGATTTTGTGCTTCACAGAGATACTTCTGATTGTAGGGTACTGCAGAATATCGGCGGTATCGCGAATCTAACCTATCTAGGCTTAGATGTGATTGCATTTGATACTGGTCCCGGTAACATGATTATCGACGCTGTGGTGAAACGGCATAACGGTGATACCCATGATATTGACGGAAACCTAGCCAGAAAAGGCACAATTAATCAGGTGCTTCTTGATGAACTCTTAGAACATCCCTTCTACAGGCAGAAACCACCCAAAACTACAGGCAGAGAAGTATTCGGAGAACACTACGCTGAACAAGTAACGAGACGAGCCAAAGAACTTGGGCTCAGCCTAGAAGACCTTGTAGCGACGGTTACACAGTTAACAGTCCAGACAATCATAGACTCCTACGAGAACTATCTTCCAGCAATCGACGCGGTTTATGTCTCGGGTGGTGGTGCACGTAACCCTGTTATCGTTGAAGGGCTACGTGCAAGGCTTGAGGTACCGGTGCTTGATTATTCTGAGCTGGGGGTCTCCAGTGAGGCAAAGGAATCAGTGTTGATGGCGTTGCTTGCCAACGAATATGTGATGGGTACGCCCAGTAACCTGCCATCGGCTACTGGCGCAGATAAAAAAGTGGTGCTTGGTTACGCTACTTGGGTCTAGCGTGGGGAGTCTGGGTGCCACTTGAGCTGGATTTCCAGCGTCTTCTTCATACCCGTCTTCTCAAGACCTTTGATTATCTTCTTCAACGGTGTATGTTTGGCGATCCGTTTTCTCTGATTTGCCATCCTGAGTAGCAACCTGACCATCAGCATGGTTCCTTCTTGGAGGTTTCTCGGGTCCACCTTATCCATACAGTCAGCGGTGGTGTGCCCCCATCCTCTTCCCTGTACAAGCTGTCTCATGCTAGGCTCCTCATGCATATAGATGGCTGGGACTCCCTGCATCACGAATGGCCAGTGGTCGCTAGCTGCGCTCATGCCTGTGCTGATGCTTGTGGGGTAGGCTACGTCTTCTAGGAACTCCTCGATCCATTGTTTCATCTCTGGTGGCTGATAGACTGTGAAAGCAGCATGCTTCATGCCATCCACGTAGGCTAAGCCTCCTAGTTCAAGGTTCACCATCATGGCGGTGTTCTTCATCTGGTCAAGGTGATCAGCCACATAACATGTGCTTCCAGTTACCCCGACCTCCTCGCAGCCAAAGCAGATGAAACGGATACCACGTTTGAACTTACCCTCATAGGGCTTTAGTAAACGGGCTAACTCCATTGTCACTACTGTGCCGCTGAGGTTGTCCATGGCTCCCTGAGCAATATCATGCCCATCATAGTGACCACCCACAACGATCCATTCATCAATCCTACCCGGCAACTCCGCCACGATATTCGCTGACTTAGTATTGGGTAACACCTTGCTGCCGTCACTGAACTTTACACGTACAGGCTTATCCTTCGCCAACCTTAACATCAGTGAACCAGTCTCAAGGCTTACACCGATCCCCGGAATCTCACCACCCATCCTGTAGCTAGGTCTTAGGCTACCTGTAGGTGCTAATTGTCCCGGGTTATGATTCATGAAGATGAAACCAACTGCTCCATACTTCACAGCATAACCATACTTGGTACGTCGGTGAACCCTTTTACCCGTTGGACTTGTGGCGCTGCTGCAGAGAACTATTTTTCCTTTGACATCCTCTGGTTTTACTGCCTCGAACTCCTCTGGGCTACCGGTGCCAAGGTTGATGACATCTGCTTCTACTGTGCCCCCGGGGCTCATAGCTAGGCTGATGGCTTCAAACTCCCGTTTTACAGGGGCTGTCATCTCAAGTTTTACTGGTCCACGTTTCCAGCCATAATAGGTGAAGGGTATGGCTTGTGCGTTCTCGTAGCCGTATTCCTTGAGTTTCTTTACCATGTATTCTTGGGCTTGTTTCTCGCTCGGTGTGCCCGCGAACCTGCTTCCTATCTCGTCAGCCATGACGAGCATATTTTCATAAATCTGGCTATTTTGCCAGACCTCTCCTATAAGCTCTTTCTCAAGCTTTTGTTCTTTTGAGGTGAGCATCTTGTATCATTTAGCTAAGGCTGAACATGTATAAGAAATATAGACGCAACAATAGGGGAGGGGGGGTAGCGCATCAAAGCCCCTAAACGGCTGCTTTAATGATAAACAACCCTAGAAGCGCCCAGATTACTCTATGATATATGACAAAAAGCGTCACCTTAAGCACATTTATGTGACCAGTTTGATGGTTTTCTCCTCTTCCCTGCATTTTGGACATTCAAGTCGCTGATCATATCCGTGGGCATAATCTATTATCAAGCCATGCTTGGGGCAATTGAAGGCATAATGGGGTATCGGCTCCTTCCATCCTTCCTTCATATGGTCGCCTACATAGACGTAGCCGCTTAGTTGCAGCTTTAGTCTTTGTAGAAGTTTGATTCTTGGATCCATTTCGCTCATTTTCACTCACACCTGAACTCTGGATATATTGAATTTAGTGTATAAATTATATAAAAATAGTGTCGTAGAGATATCTACATACAATATGGAGCTAAAATAACTTAATTACATCCTCAATGAGAGCAAGCTCACCCGGTTTCTTAAGAATCTCTGCTTTCTCATATGCAGTAGCTAATACTGCTCCGAGATACTCTAAGCCGAGGTAATGGAAGCTCATCTTATACAGTTCTACGAGTGGTTCTGTACATTCAGGTCCTTCCTCTGATGGTACCACAAGTATACCTTTCTTGCCTCTGAGTTTCTTGTTGGCGATGTATGGTCTGAGTCTATCAATCAGGGTCTTCATGGGTCCTGTGGGTCCGTAGAAGTAGATGGGGGTGCCGAATATGATGATGTCAGCACTGTCGAGAGAACCATATATTTTTCTCATATCATCAATGATTATACATTCCAGTTCACCGCGTTTACACGCCCTGCAGTCAATACAAGGCTTAATCTGTTGATCATAGAGGTAGATTTTCTCACTGGAGTACCCCTTCTTGGCTCCATCCTCCAGTATCTTGTCTACAAGGATATCCGTGTTACTCATCTTACGGGGACTACCTACAAGCGCTGTAATCTTCATGATAATGAAAACCAGTTGAACCCATTTAAACACATCAGCGTTAGTCTTATGTCCCGCCAGCCTTGTCCCTAATGTATGAAATTCAACTCACGTAGAAGCCCAGTATACGGAACCCATGGGATGGTAGCCAGCAGCCAGCCACTAGCCACCATGGCTGGAATCGAGATACTAAAAAAAGGTGGAAACGCAGCCGACGCAGCGGTAGCCGTCGCATCCTCGTTAAACATGACAGAGCCATGCAGCACCGGCATCGGTGGAGACGCCTTCTGCCTATTCTTTAACGCTAAGACCAAACAAGTACGTGGCCTGAACGCCAGCGGCAGAGCACCCGCTGCATTGAACATAGAATACCTAGCAGAACAAGGCATCAAAGATCGGCTGCCCCCCACGAGCCCCCACACGGTAACCGTACCTGGCGCAGCTGCAGGGTGGGTTGACACAATAGAAAGCTTCGGCTCAATGACCATGCCCGAGGTACTGGCACCAGCAATCAGACTGGGTGAGGAAGGTTTCCCAGTGAGCCCCATAACAGCAAGAGCATGGAACATGGGTATTCCTAAGCTGAAGAATGGACCCCACTACGAGGAGATGCTCATCAATGGAAAAGCTCCAGGTGCAGGTGAGATAATGAAGAACAAGAACCTAGCCCGGACATTCAGAGAAGTTGCTGAGCATGGAAAGGCAGGGTTCTATGAGGGTAGGATCGCAGAGGAGATAGTGAAGGTGTTAGAGCCTATGGGTGGCGTGATGACTGTTGATGACCTGAAAAACCACTACAGTACGTTCCCTGATCCGATAACCACGAACTATAAGGGGCTTGATGTCTACGAGATACCCCCCAACGGGCAAGGCATCACGGCTTTAATCGCTTTAAACATCCTTGAGGAGTACGATTTTACAGGTATACCTCATGGCTCTACAAAGCATCTTCATACATTGATCGAGGCGATGAGACTGGCGTTTGCTGATACGCGTTGGTATGTAGCGGATTCTGATGTCACTGATGTTCCGGTAAAGGAGTTGATCAGCAAGGAATACGCTGCAAAGCGGAGGACACTACTGGACCCAGAGAAGGCTTCCGTAGACGTATTGAAAGGCTCACCAGTAGCGGGCTCAGATACCGTCTACTTCTGCGTTGTCGACGGCATGGGAAACGCATGCAGCTTTATCATCAGCAACTACGCCGGCTTCGGCACAGGAATCATACCCAAAGGCTGCGGATTCACCCTACAGAACCGTGGCTTCGGATTCAGTCTTGACCCAGAGCACCCAAACAGGCTTGAACCCAATAAACGACCATACCACACCATCATCCCCGGTATGCTCATGCAGGACGGCGAACTCTACGCACCATTCGGTGTAATGGGTGGATTCATGCAGCCACAGGGACACACACAGGTGGTCGTCAACATGGTGGATTATGGTATGAACCCACAGGAAGCATTGGACGCTGGACGATTCTGTATTCTTGACGGGGAGAGCGGCGGTAAAGTGCACATTGAGGACGAGATCAACGTCAAGGTCATGAGTGAACTAGCGAGCATGGGGCATGAAGTTGTACCAAGAAGTGGCTGGGGACGAGGCGTATTTGGTAGGGGACAGATTATTTATCGTAACCCTGAGTCCGGTGTCTTGACCGCTGGTAGTGATCCAAGGGCTGATGGCTGCGCTATCGGCTGGTAACCTATCATTTCTTTTTAATCCCTGTAGTGTCTACATTATTCTATGTCATATTTACTTGAGGGACTGGAGCCAGAGCCGGTCTGGATGATATTTGAGGAAATATCACGGATACCAAGATGCAGTAAACACGAGGAAAAAGTACAAGCCTACCTCAAAACATGGGCAACCGAACACGGAATCGACTACAAAAAAGATGAAGTAGGCAACGTGCTTCTCACAAGGGAACCCGACGAGGGCTTTGAAGAGGTACCTGCGTTACTCTTCCAAGCGCATCAAGACATGGTATGCGAGAAAACCCCAGAAAGCAGCCACGACTTCACCAAGGACCCAATCCCATTGATGGTTGAGTCCGGTAAGGTACAGGCGTTTAACACGAGCCTAGGCGCCGATAACGGTTTAGGTATGGCGCTTGCTATGGCTTTGCTGATTGATGAGAAGCTGGTGGGTAATGGGCGCCTTGAGGCCTTGTTTACCGTGGATGAGGAGGCGGGGTTCACTGGTGTCAGGAACCTTGATCCTGATTTCTTCACAGCGGCACATATGATTAACCTTGACAGCGAGGAAGCTGGTGTAATCATCGTTAGCAGCGCCGGTGGTGGAAGCACCACTTACACCATCAAGTATAGATCAAAGAAATCCGATAAACGGGAAGCCCTACGTGTATCAGTTGACGGGTTACTGGGTGGACACTCTGGCGTCGATATTCACCTACCAAGGTATAACGCGAACAAGCTCTTGGCCCAGTGTCTACTGATACTGCATAAGGAGCTATCCATCAGGCTAGCCCACTTTGAGGGTGGAACCAGAAGCAACGTGATTCCACGTAACGCCTTTGCTGATATCTTGATCCCGGCTCGACACACAGGCAAGGTTATCGAACTCATAGATGAATGGACCCGCACCATAGACAAGACCCATGAACCCGGTCTAGTGATATCAGCTAAACCAGTGGGAGTAGGATCAGCGGCTCCTGTTCACGAGACCGAGATGTTCCTTGACCTCGTATCTGAGATTCCCTTTGGTCCAAAGTCTTGGAGCCCAGATTATGATGACTTGGTGCAGACCAGCAATAATAACGGGATTATCCGCACCGAGGATAACGCCTTCAAGATAATGGTTAGTAGCAGAACCTGTGACTTGAAGGACGGCTACGATAATCAGAGAATACTCTACGAGCTTGGACAGAAATACCGGGTGAAGACGGATCAGAGTGAGTTAAGGGCTGGCTGGAAAGCCGACCCAGAGAGCAAGCTGTTGAATCTGGTTGAGACAAGTTATGGTACTGTTTCTGGTCGTAAACCCAAGGTTACTGGTATTCACGGTGGCTTGGAGTGTAGTGTCATAGCTGGGTTGAAGAAAAACATGGATATTGTATCCCTTGGACCCACCATCAAGTACCCGCATAGCCCATCAGAGTACGTACTGGTGCGTGGAGTGGATACTCTCTACAAGGCGCTCTATATGACCGCCTCCAAGATGAGGAGCCTCTAATCTCTTCTCCACACTAACCTACAAACACCGTTTTTACTGAATGTTTTCTCTCGTGTTACACGCCACTCTGGGTTGAACCCGGACCAGAAGGCATCATCAGTAACGCTGCAATAGATGTCTCCAATTTCCTCTGCTTCTTTTCCCCTGCGGGTGAATGCTGCTCCCAGTGGACAATATGTGTATTCGATGATTTTGAGGTCTGGTTCGTTCTGTGTTGTTTCTCCGATCCACGCTACTGAGTAGATTGGTCCATTCTCGGCTCGATGGTTTTCCCAAGTGTTCTCTTTTCCTTCCTCTGTGTAGCGTTTCTTGGTGGTTTCTCCGCTTGCTTTACTCATCTTATAGACTGTTTCTCTGATTATTTGCTTGCCTCGTTCTTCTCCAAGTTCATCGATCATGGCTTTCGCCATGTAGTAGAAGGTTTTTGCGCGTGCTGCCTCGAATCCATCCATTATCTCGCGGGGAGTTGGTTGACTCATGGATTACTTACTGGGGGTGGGTGGAAAAAATTTGTGAAAACGGGTGTAGAAGTAGTAAACGTCTTTAGTAGATGTATCTATCATTGGGTGACAAACATTGACTGGATTCGTGAAGGCAGCCGATATTTTACACGGCAAAATTGAGGACGGAGCAGAGGTAAAGCTCCGTGGCTGGATATATACCAGCAGAAGCAGCGGAGGAATACAGTTCCTCGAAGTAAGAGATGGTTCAGGTGTAATCCAGTGCACCCTGAATAAGCGATCAATCGACGAAGAGACATTCAACAACGTAGAAAAATACCCACTGGAAACCTCCCTAGAGCTCAAGGGCAAGATCAAAAAAGATGACAGGGCACCCGGTGGATGGGAGCTAAGAGTCACTGGAGTCGGTGCAGTCTACGAAGCCAAACCCGATTACCCCATCGTGAAAAAGGAGCAAGGTGTCGAGTTCCTCATGGACAACAGACACCTCTACATCAGGGAACCCAAGCTCCAGAATATATTCCAGCTACGAGCTAAGTTCCTCATGGCGGCGCGTGACTGGTTCAAGACAAACGAGTACACTGAAGTACAGACACCAATGTTCATGACAGCCTCAGTTGAAGGAGGATCAACACTCTTCAGCGTGGACTATTTTGAACGCGAAGGTGTCTACCTGAGCCAAAGCTGGCAGTTATACGCAGAGGCATTGATCAGCAGCCTTGGAAAAATCTATACCATTGCTCCTAGCTTCAGGGCTGAGCCGTCAAGAACTAGAAGACACCTCTCGGAGTTCCTTCACATGGAGCTTGAGGAGCCATGGAGCACCCTGAGTGATATTCAGGACACAGGTGATAAACTGGTCAGCCATATTGCAAATACTTTGGCTTCTGAGATGCCTGAGAAGGTCAAGGAGGCTGGACGAGACCCAGAGTATCTAGCTGGACTCAAGGCGCCATTCCCCAAGATCAGCTACGATGAAGCAGTCGAGATAGTACAGAGCAAGGGTGTCGATATGTTCTGGGGTGACGACTTCGGCTGGCAACAGGAAGGACCACTCACAGAAGAGTTCGAGACACCCTTCTGGGTCGTAGGATTCCCAAGCGGCATCAAACCATTCTACCATATGCCTGACCCTAAGAGACCAGAGGTAACCCTCAGCAGCGACCTGTTAGCACCAGAGGGTTATGGTGAGATAATTGGTGGTGGTCAGCGTGTTCACAACTATGAGCAGCTCTATCAGAGAACCATTGATGATGGGCTAGACCCTTCAAACTATGAGTGGTACATGGACCTTCGCAAGTGGGGTACGGTACCTCACAGTGGTTTCGGTCTGGGCGTAGAGCGGGTATTGATGTGGATGCTTAAGCTTGAGCACATCAGGGACACTGTGCCGTTCCCGAGAGATATGCGCAGGGTTTACCCCTAATCCTTTTTTAATCACCACAAGTCGATACAGGTTATGTTCATCATCGACGTGGACCCAGAATCAGGCATAAACATGGTTCACAGAATAGACTGCATACACGTTGTACCAGAGAACCACCCAGAGAAACAAATGGGAACCATCAGCGAACATGGAGGCTACCTAGAGTTCCCAACAGTCGGAACAGGTGTAAGATACCTCAAAGAACACAAGATCGATGGACTAATCCATCATTGCCCATACTGCAAACCCACAAAAAAGTACAACCCTGAGCCAGCAGCCTCACTAGGAATAGAGATAGCGCCCACTGGCTGTGATACATGCAGCTTGGATTCACCTTTGATGCAGCGAAAAACAGAGACCCTTGAAGTAACTGATACCAAGACAATATTCAAGCGGTTGAGCAAGAAGCTGTTTGGTGGTTTCTAAAACTCTTTTTCATTGGGCTCAAGTTTGTACATGTGATAACCTATAGCTAGCTGCCATACGCTGAAAGGTATTAGTACCATCAGTTCCTGTGTGGCTGTCGTAGGTCCACCCATTATCCACGGGATTATGCTTATGATTGATGCTACTGCACCTAACACTGCGTATGATTTCAGTCCACGTTTGTATAGATGAATCGACAATAACGCGAGACTAACAGGCACCACGAAGAATAGGAGGTACACCAAGTATCCCCGGTATTCACCAAAGTCAACCAATGATAAACCAAGGGCGCTAACACTCACACCATAAATGAGAACACCGCCACTTCCAATCATACCCAAGAAATCCTTCTCTGAAAACTCGAATAACCCGGCTGAGAATATCATGGCCATCGAGCCAGCCATCAATAAACCACTCTCAAAGACCACCGAACCCAAGCCTCCGCTACCTAAGGCGCTTATAGACTGGTTCATGGTCCATTCTGGTGTCATGGTTATGCTGAGATAGATCATCAACGCACCCAGAATGGAGCTTGGTGCTCCAAACATAGCCATCATGCGTAATATCTTGGTATTCACACAGGTTTAGATGAGGTACACCTTCATAAGTACATGCCCGTCTATTGGGCATACTCGGTAGGGTCTGGTAAACCGGCTTCCTTGAAGGCTTTCTGTCGGTTATGACATGACTCACAAGCCCCACAATGTACTGGACCATTCAGGTAACAGCTCCAAGTCTTCTCAAGGGGTACCCCTAGCTCTACAGCCGCTTTGATGATGCCCGATTTCTGCAAATCACTAAAAGGCGAACTGATCTCAATGGGCTTCTCTGTGCCCAGCTGAGCTGCTTTCTGGAACGCCTCATAGAACTCGCGGCGACAATCAGGGTAGAACGGCTCATCGCTTCCATGTGCCCCATAGAAGATGTGGTTGGCTCCCACCCCGTCAGCGTAGGCTACAGTAACCGCCATGAATACTCCGTTTCGGAATGGCACGATGATGGGGTCGGTGAACTCACTTGATACATCAATGCTCTTGTCAACGAGGCTAGTAACTCCCTCATATATCTCAGAGAGATTCGATAAATCAACTATCCGGTGCTCTATTCCGAGACCCTCTGCGATCTCCGCCGCTATCTCTATCTCATGCTGTGCTTTCTGACCATAATCAAATGTTATGGCTGTAACATCATAGCCTTGTGCCTTAGCCCAATAGGCTACTGTCACCGAGTCTGGTCCACCGCTCAATATTACTACTGCTTTCATTACTCCCACCACTGGTATCTTGGTTCAATCATCTTGAATATGGTTGCTCCCAGTACGTTAATCACCTGTTCAGCGATAATCAAACCGGGTAAAGTGACAATCATCGGCGTGTTAAACAGTTGATATAGCATGAACGCTACGCTAGCGGGAATAATCAAGGCGATTACTGCTCCGCAGACATAATAGTTGCCTTTGAACTGCTTCGCCACATAATATCCTGCTATCCCAGCTACAAAACTCATCACGGGCATAAACAATAACTCGTAGATACCAGCATATGGGCTGAATATATTCGCAACCACTGTGCCCAATGCATAGGCATATGCCAAGTCTCTTTTTCGGGTTATACCGGGTCTGAGCACCCCTGCTAGTCTAAACTGCATCGCGCTAAAGGATATTGGCTGAAAAACTACAACCATCGCGGCGTAGAGCGCCGCGTAAACTGCCATTAATGATAGATCTCTTGTCTTCAATTCATTTTCTCCTCCTTTCCACGGGGTTTGTAAGGCGGAACGGGTAGGAGGACCCACTCACCCGCCACGCGGGTTGATGGTGTCACGAGATTTAACCCTTACTGTATGTAGTGGGTTAACACAGATACAATGTTAAAACGGTAACTTGTAAGAGAAAAATGGGAGTAAAAAGAGGGGCAGCGGGGTTTCCTCACCTTTTCCCTGTCGCGCCCTCTTCCTACATATTATCTTCCAGATAGATGCTTTATCTTACTCCATATCTCCAAGACCCGTCGATCAATTATTCGCTCGAACTCTTCCATCTCATGGAGACTGATGGGGTCCTTGCTATACATCTTGTAGTTTACGAAGTAGTTGAAAGCCTCGGCGTATATCTTACCAAACATGGCGCTTTCACTGGATTTGAGGTATCCTTCTTCTTCAAACCGTTTGAAAGTACCATATGTTAGCTCTAGGCGTTTATCCTGAAGCTCGTCATCTATGGCTTGTTCTACGATACCGCGGGCTACTGCTTCCATCTGGCTCGACTCCATTCAGTTTCCCGGTATTAAAGCGATAACGGATGGATGAAAGAGACCAATATACGCCATTAGGAATCAATAATCAGCCTACGTAATACCATTCCATAAACATGGTAACCTATTTAGAAACCATCTAAATATCTGAAGGCTCAACAATACGGGTATGAGGTCCGCCCGCTTTGACTACCACGTACATGAAATCTACTCATCAGACGCACGAGACTCCCGAGTAGAGGACTATATCAAAGTAGCTGAACAACGAGACATCGAGGAGATCGCCTTCACAACCCACGAGATAATCGCAGGACAATACGCGTATTTCGGGGTCCAGCTTGAGGAAGTCGAGGCATATATCGATAATATTCACAGACTGGACGAGACCACCCCTGTGAAGCTCCTAGTAGGATTAGAGGTGGACTACTTCACTGAGGCACAGCGCCGAATTGAAGCCCTCTTAGACGAGTACCCTTTTGACTTCATCCTAGGCAGCACCCACTTTATCGGAGACTATGATGTAGGGTCGAGAAAGGATGCTCCAGCCTATTTCGGGGGCAGAAACCTGAAGGAGGCTACTACAGAGTACTTCCGTTACTGGATAGAGGCTGTACAGAGTGGCTTGTTTGACTCCATGGCTCACCCTGATTACTGGCGTAGGTTCCTATACTTGGTACGAAAAGAACCAGTATTGTTATCAGAGTATGGTTTGCTCGGTGAGGCTGTTGACAGTCTCGTGAGCTATGATGTGGGTATAGAGGTGAATAGTGGCGGTAGACGCCATGAGCATGGAATACAGTACCCCATCAGAGAGTTCTTAGAGACGGCGTACAAGGCTGGTCTAAAAAAAGTCACTCTGGGAAGCGATAGTCATATCCCCGATCATCTGGGGTACTGGCTTGCAGACGCAGTTGACTTGCTCAAAGATGTTGGGTTCACTCACATCAGCAGCTTTGAGGCTCGAAAACATAAGGCCAACCCCATTGACACCGTGGTAAGAACAGTGAAATAAACAATAGACACCAATATCTTCATGTCTCATCCATTAAGCAAG
>JAOZIG010000148.1 GCA_026014515.1 Candidatus Bathyarchaeota archaeon
GTCCACACCATGCACAGGCTTTTCCCTTTCCGCCGCTGTTTTTCTTGCCAATCGACTCCATTATTGAGCCGATAATGATGAGGGCTATGCCCACGATAGCTAATTGGTATCTTAGACTAAGATCTAGAAAAATATCCAGATATGACATAGGTACTCATCCCAACGCCTACCTAAATATGTTAACAATCTAAAATGTGAAGCCGCTTTTCCGCATACGATTTTGTATATGCAAAACACTATTTTGGTGTTGATTCACCGGCGAATGTGTATAGATTGAGAACGAAAATAAGCCGTTCTGGGGGCTATTTTGTTGAAAAAGAACTGGTTTTTGCTGGGACGTAGTACCCCCTACCCCCTCCCCTAGGGTAATGCGTTGTTTTCTGAGATTTTCTTGTATATCGCTACTGTTGATGTTGGGCTGCGTTTCTTTGATGTCTTATCTACTCGGTATAACCCGAAGTGTATCTTGAAGCCGTCACTCCACTCAAAGTTATCCATGAGGGTCCAGTGATAATATCCCAAGACAGGTACCTTATCCAAGTGAATAGTCTTGTGCAACGCCTCCATGTGAGCCAGCAAGTATCTTGTCCTTGTGTCTCCTTTTTCGTCCGCTATCCCGTTCTCTGTAATGTAGAGGGGTCTCCTGTAGCGTTTGTAGGCGAAGTTCAGAACCTCTCTTAGCCCATCTGGGTATATTTCCCAGCCATAGTCGGTGCAGTCACCTTCACAGGGCATGAGTTTGAAGTTGGCTAGTGGCTTCATGCCCTTATCAACGTACTTGATCTTCCAACGTGAATAGTAGTTGATTCCAAGATAGTCACAACCTCTTACTCGGTATGGTTTCTGCTCATCAGGCTCAATGAGATAATCGAGATTCATATCATAATCTCCGTGGAAAACAGCGTTAAGACCCCACTCGTTGAAGGCGTAATCAATTAGTTTTGACGCTTCAACATCACGAGGATCATTCGGGTCATGGGGTGCGAATACCTGTAATACGGGTACTAGTCCAACTGTACATGGTCCTAGCTTGCTGAAGCTTGTCTTGTCCCATTTCTTTACATGTTCATAGCATAGTCCATGGGCGATAGCTAGGTTTCTCATTACAAGTAAGTATAGGTCTGGGTCGTTTTTCCCGGGTGGGAACTCGCTCCAAGTTGAAAGATAACCGTGTTCGCTGATTATCCGTGGCTCGTTAATTGTGCAGTAAAGGTCTACAACGTCTCCGTACTTGTACGCGATATAGGCGCTGAACTTTGTGAACTCGATTACTGTCTTGTTGTCCAACCAACCTCGTTTGGTGGCGTTTTCCATATCCGTCTTACATTTTATGGGATCATGTAGCCAGAGGGGTATGGGCCAGTGGAAAAGGGTTAACATCAAGGTTATGTCCTGTTGTTTAGCTTCTGTGAATATCTTCCTGTATCGTTTTACCGCGTTCTGGTTTGCACGTTTATCCATCTGCTGTAATATTTCTTCAGTTATCTCGACATCACAGACATGCCCCTCGTCATCGAGCTTCACATGAACGGGTATATCGTCTATAGGCTCGGGGAAGAAACGCCCCCAATCAACAGAGACCCTGATAGAGTTGTTGCAGAGCCCTTCCTTGAGGAGCTTAAAATCTTCCCCATATAATTCCCAGAAACCGGGACCTTCCAGAGGATTATCTCCGCTTACTATGCCTTCTTCTATGTTGCCTTTGTCGTGAACCCACGCCCACCAGTCTGTCTTGTCGCTGGGTTCACCTCTGCCCATCTCTACTTGGAACGATGATATTGCGGTTCCCCAGAGGAAGCCTTCTGGAAACTCTTTACCCATAAGAAACACTCAATCAATGATGGTTGTTTGAAGAATATAACAGGTGTTCCAATACAACAACCTTCTCTGATTAAATAACACTGGATAATTGTTCCAAATAGAGCATAAATTAGGATAATTGTTTTAAGAAGCCTCACCTAGAGTCTAATCCTCTTCAGGTGAAACAGTTGAGCAAAAGGGTTATGATCGCACTCGGTGGAAACGCCATCAAGCAGCCCCATGAAAAGGGAACATACGAGGAACAGATGGTTAACGTTGAGACCGCAAGCAAACAGATCGCCAAGATAGCGCGAGACGGGTACGAGATCGCCATCACCCACGGTAACGGACCACAGGTAGGAAACTTAGCAATCCAGCAGGAGCAGGGAGCACACATGGTCCCAGCCCAGCCATTATTCATTCTAGGCTCCATGACTCAGGGTCAGATCGGTTATATGATGCAGCAGTCCCTCCAAAACGAGTTAGTTAAGGATGGAAAAGATGTTGCCACGGTGGTTACACAGGTAATAGTAAGCACTGATGACCCAGACTTCCAAGACCCCACCAAGCCAGTGGGACCATACTATGACGAGGCGACAGCGAAACGGTTGGGAGCCGAGAACGATTGGCTTGTTAAACAGGTCAAACCCACAGGCGATAAGACTTGGAGAAGAGTCGTACCAAGCCCCAAGCCATTAGGGATCGCGGAAGCAAAAGCAATCAAGAGACTAGTGGAGTCTGGTACTGTAGTTATTGCTTCAGGCGGTGGAGGCATCCCTGTCTATAGGAACGGTGGAACTCTACATGGCGTTGATGCCGTAATCGATAAGGATCGTGCAGGTGCAAAACTCGCTGAGGAGCTTGGAGCTGATATCTTCCTGATTCTCACAGATGTTGAATATGCTTTGCTCAACTATGGAACAGATAACGAGAAACCAGTAAAACAAGTCACAGTAGATCAAGCCAAACAGTACCTTGGTGAAGGACACTTCAAGGCAGGCAGTATGGGTCCAAAGATGGAGGCTGCTCTCGGATTTGTTGAGAGGGGCGGAGATCACGCCATTATCACGAGCCTAGATAAGGCTGCGGATGCTTTGGCGGGTAAGACTGGCACGCATATTGTGCCCAATTAATCATTTCTTTTATATTCCATAACCACAAATCATTCTCCATGAGTGAACAAGCAACAAGCTATCTAACACCCCTTATTACTCAGCTTGGGGTAGGTGGCATCATCGGACTCTGTATCGGTTACGCTTTGAAGAAAGTAGCTAAAATTGTCGCTGCGATCATTGGCCTCTTTACACTCGGATTACTATATCTACAAACAAAGGGACTAATTACAGTGGACTGGCTGGGAGTGGAAGCGTGGGGAAACACAGCTCTAGGTCAACTAGCACAGATGGAAGGAACCCTAGGAGTAGTATTAGCAAACCTACCATTCGCAGGTGGAGCCATAGTCGGTCTAGGCATCGGCCTCAAAATGGGCTAAGCCTAACACAATATATTTTCTCAAAAAACAATCCTATTTCTTCTAATAACTCAAACCTGTAACCATTGAAATCAGCATCAGTTAAACCAGAGAGACTAGAATAAATCATCAAAACAGAGCCCCCAGAGCCTAAAAAACAGGGGGCTTCACCGAGAAACCGCCTGATAACTTCTCCCCCAGTCTCACCGCCAGCCCAAGAAGCCTCATCAGCGTCCCCCTCTGAAGGCAGATATGGTGTATTGAATAGAATCCAGTCAAATACACCATCAACTGTTTCAAATAAATCGCTGTGCAGGAACTCTATCTTATCCTGTACCTTGTTACTGTATGCTCCTTTCTCTGCGGCTACTAGTGCAGCTGGGTTGATGTCTACAGCCAAGACGTGGTTTACTTCTTTTTTCTGGGCGGCCGTTACTGCCTGTATTCCTGAGCCTGTTCCCATGTCCAGTACGTTGCCTGTTACTAGCTTCTCTACCCAGCGTTGAAGGAGATACGAGTCCTCACCGGGCTTATAGACCTCTTCCATCAACAAAATGAACCCACTTGGACCAATAAGGATACCTCCACCTATCCAAAGGATTTAACCCTCAGCCATACACCAGAAACGTTATGGAGATCACCGTCCTCGGAACAGCATCAATAGGCGGAGTACCTGAATGGGACTGCACATGCCCCAACTGCGCAGCCGCCAGAAAGAACCCGACACTACGTAGAACAAGATCAGCGATCACCGTAACACTTGACGGATACAAACACATCCTATTTGATGCAGGTCATGACCTCAAAATACAGCTAGAAACAAACAATATAACACCCAGACCAGAGACCGCAGGTGAAACATACCGAGAAAGCAGACTGGACTCTGTTTTCCTAACACATGGACACGCGGACCATACTGCAGGTGTTGCTGAGTTCTGTACAGGGAAGAGTTTTGAGATACCAGTATACGCTCCACCAGACCTAGTTGATTTCCTGTTTGGAACCGAGACGCATCCTAACTATTTCGGTGAGTTGGGCAGATTGGCGAAAAACTATGTCAAACCCATCAAGTTACCAGAATGCGAACCGGTTGAACGTCTCGGTGTAACCATAAAGGGATTCGAGATACCTCACACACAAGTATTGGAGGATGGACGCCGATACCCCAGCACCACATATACATACGAGATTGAATACAACGAAAAACGTGTGATCTACGCACCAGACCTTGGTAGACTAGATAAATGGTTACTGGAAAGATTGGAGGGTGTTGATGTATTCCTAATGGATGCCACTTTCTGGTGGGATAACGAGCTTGAACGCATCAGCGGAATACCCATCACAAGCTACCAGCTGGGACACGTACCACAAGAAGAAGCCGTAGAAATCCTAAAAAACGCGGATATTGGACGCGTCATCTACACGCACTTCAACCACACGAACCCAGCCGTAGATCCAGCTAGTGAACAACGTAAAATTGTTGAAAACATGGATCAAGAAATCGCCCATGATGGAATGAAAATAAAGCTCTAGTAGGTTCGGCTTACATAAGCCACGTACTTGGCTTCATCCTTGCACAGGATACAGTTACCGGTAGGTTCTTCTTTTACATCCCATCTGGTGCCTCTGATCTCGCCGCTAACCATGTCCTTGAGGTTGAATGCGCAGTCAGGGTCTCCACACCAGTTTACCCGGACAACCATGCGGCTGTCCATGTAGGTCTTCAACTGGTCCAAGTCATAGGCGTCAGCGATGAGGTTATCCATGGTCTGTTTGTCCTTTGCTTTGAGGCTCTCAAAGATAGACTCGAAGAGACCTTTGATGGTCTGAATCAACTCGGATTCGTCTATCTGGGTCTTCTCAAAGGTATCACGCCTGACCAGTGTGACCTTGTTGTTCTGGGCTTCTCTTGGACCAACCTCGATCCTTAGTGGAACTCCGTACATTTCCCATGTGAAGTACTTGTCACCGGGGTTGAACCTGTTATCATCATCAAGCTTTACCCTGATACCCGCTGCCTTTATCTCATCAAAGAGCTTGTGTGAGTAATCCAGTGCAATCTGTTCCTTGCCCTTGAAGTAGATGGGTATGATAACCACCTGAATTGGGGCAACAATTGGAGGTAACACCAAGCCGTGATCATCACCATGATGCGCGATAGTAGCAGCAAGAGTACGACCGAACCCCATACCATAACAGGTGTTGGTAGCTGTTGCCTGCTCACCATCAGCGTCCTCATAGGTTAACTCGAAAGCCTTGGCAAAGTTGTGTCCAAGCTGGTGTACTGTGCCAATCTGGTTCACCTTACCGTCAGGGTTCCAAGTATCAAAGGCAACGCTGTAGTCTGCTCCTGCGAATTTGTCGAACTCAGGGCGTTTCATCATGATATATGATAAGCCTAGTCTGTCGTAGACGCTTCTGTATGCCTTGATGGCTGCGTTTACCTCTGCCTCGGCGTCCTCGTAGTCAACGTGGGCTGTGTGCCCCTCGTTCCACAGGAACTCTCTTCCACGGTAGAGGGGTCTTGTGGCTTTGGTCTCGTATCTGTAGACGTTGCATGTCTGGTGCATTCTTAGAGGTAGGTCTTGATGGCTTCTCATCCATAGTTTGAACATTGGATAGATGGCGGTCTCGCTTGTTGGTCGGAGTATCAGTCTTCTTTCTAGCTCGTTGTTGCCCGCGTGGGTGATCCAGAAGACCTCGCCGCTGAATCCCTCGATGTGATCCTCTTCTTTTTGGAATGAGTCTTCGGGTATGACGACCGGGAACTGCATCGGCTCATTGCCGTTCTCTTCCAGTTTCTCTTCAAGCATCGCTATGATGCGTTTTGCTATACTCATACCCCATCCTGTGTAGACGCTGAAACCTTTCACGGGGTACCTGTCATCAACTATCTTCGCCTCAAGCAGCACGTTATCGTACCACTCGCTAAAGTTGTCCTTGGCGATTAGTTCCTTCTTGGTAGAGGACTTGTTCCCAGTCATTTTCTTTTCCTCTTCCCACTGTGAATGTAGGGGGGTTTTAAAAAGGTAAGGATAAAACAAGGTGAAATAGTATCCGCAAAGACTATAGGGAGAGTCACCCCAGTATATTCCATGCCAAAGGTAGATACAGACGAGATAATAGCCATGGAGGACACCCACATTACTGTCCGTGGCTATAGACGCCGAACAACCATCCCATCGGGAATATTCAGGTACCTCGAACTAGCAGACGGGGACGTGATAAGATGGATAGCCACCAAAGATGGCACTGTATATGTATCTAAACTAGAAAAATAATTAGGGATATAAAACTGGGAAGTATAACAGCGTCCCAATCGTATATTGTATGTATCCGAGAGCGGTTGTCGAATCCATTGGATTGATATGCCCAGTTAATACATAATCGTAACCACCAACGGTTTCAAGCATACTTGTTAATGTCGTAATCTGTGTACCATAGAGATCGTATCCGGGTACAGAGTTGTAGTAATTCCCAAGCGCCGTATTGTAGGTAATCTCAAAGGTCATGTCAGTAAATCCGGTATTATCGGATTGCATTGGCATGATGGTATCAGCTGTAAACAGGTACATCCTGTTTCCATGTCTGTACTCAATGGATACTGCGCCCATTGTGTGCCCCGGCTCTTGGATGACTACAAACCGTGGATATAGCTCACTTCCCTCATAGCCATAATCAGGCATATAACCCTCATAAGTAAAGTCTTCAGGAATATCTGGACCTATATTTGCACCTGCGTAAATGGACATCAGTTCTGAGTCAGGAGCATAAACTGGTATGCCCTGAGACTGGAAATATGAGCCTCCTCCAGCGTGATCAGAGTGATAGTGAGTCAAATATACTGCAAGTATTGGTTTATTGAACGCGTTTGTTACACTATTGTAGAGTTCAGCCGCTTGCTCATCGTCTCCGCTATCAATCAGAATAACTCCATTGCCAACATCAACGCCATAAATATTGACTCGATAAGACAAACCGGGATAACCAGTAACCTCCTCGCTGAGAGGAATGGTCTCCTCAAACCGCATTACTTTTTTCGTAACTTGATATGAGGGTATAGCCCCCTGTTCATCATATTGTTTTGCTGAAACAGAAAGTATTGGTGTGATTAGGAATGATGATATGATTATTGTAAGTAGTAATTTTGTGTGTGTCCTTTTTTGCATTATTCTCATAATTATCTGGCGTGAATAGATGTTTATAATGTTTCTTTATATTCTGATAGGTATTGGTAAAACCATATTTGATATACATATCTCATATTCAAATATAATAACCAAAAAAAACATAATTTTGAATTGAAATTTAAATCAGATTTGCTGAAAGATTAAATATAAAAAACATGAATAAAACTCGCACACAATGAATATCCCGTACCTTGAGATATGGAGACTGGTTAACGGCCTCTTTACAATCGGATTTCTACCATACTTATACGGGATATACAAAAGAACACAGAGACGCTTCTACCTCCTATGGGGCGTCGGCTTCGGTCTCTATGGACTAAGCATAGTGTTAAGAAGCATAATACTGCTGCCAACTTATTATGACAACATAGTTTTTGTGTTATTAAACTACGTTTTACTCTATATACCGGGTTTTATCCTCATAATAACAGGAGTAGGAGTGCTCATTGACCGAGCAAACCTACTACTAATATCTTCGTTATCGATGCCTATATTGATACTAATAATCTATTTTACATCAAGCCCCGAGAGCCTAGGCTGGGTCATCTCCCTAGCACCGTATCTGTTTATGGCGGTGAGTCTATTGATAATCAGGTCTAAGTACTCTGCATCGCTTGATCTTCTAGTTGTAGGCTGGGCTTCATTACTGTTAACCAACATAGCTACACCGCTAGAGTTAATGACCCCTGTCTATGTCGAAGTATACGCGATTTTCAGTAAAATGATTATTCTAATCGGTATGACTTCCCCCCAGTTCTCTTATCTTGTTGATGATTTGAGGAATTTCTTGATAAGTGGTATCCCCACAACGTATCTTGAGGACAACCTTCAAACATTCACAATGTTGAACGCTGAAGGCTCAGTGAAAGACCGTGATGTTCAGTGGATACGGGACCGAATAAAGAAGAACACTGAATCAGGAATACGCAATATATTTCTCACTACATACGACTTGATCTCGGCTCATGATCTAATATCAAAGGGGATTTCAGAGAACGAAATATACATTGTCAGAATGGTTCCCGGTGGAAGGGACGCTAATATTGTCTTTGAGCAACCTATCTTGACGATTAATGATAATGTCAGTGATCTAGATATGCTATTTTCTGATATCATTAATTTCTCAAATGAGAGAAGAATCCGATGCGAGATCATTCTATATACGTTCTCATCAGTCATTCACACACATGGCTGGAAAAGAGTCTACAGCTTCGTTATCTCAAAACTACCACAGCTAAAGAACAGCATGGTACACTTGACTGTCTTCTATTATCCTGAGACCCATAGTGAGGAGGAGATATCAAAATTTGAGAGTATGGCGGATCAGATAATCAGTTTAGTCGGAAGAGGTTAAGGAGTTTAACGTCTCCTCTTTCATGTTTATCCGTATTATCTTCGGCATACCCTTCTGTTTTGCGAGATATCGTTTGAATGCACCAGAGGGAAGCAAAGTCACCTTCAGAGGCGTATAGCCTAGGAAGTTACATAGGTCTCTCCAATCTTTGTCATACTCGATGAGTTTTGTATGAAGTTTATTTGTGACTTCCTCGACACTCATGGGTTCTCGAAGTTCCAAGTATATATGGAGATAGTCCCGTGAACCCTCAAGTTCCCGTTTGGCTGTGAAATCAACGTATGGTATCTTTTCACTGATAAGCACCTCGATGATTTCTTCTTCTGCTATTCTGGTAAAGTTATGAAGAACAATAAGATTGTCGCCTCTTGCGTAGTACCTGAATACAGGGAACTCTGTTTCAAGTATATCATCGCGGTATGCGATACATTCCATTATATCAGGCATTACATACCGAGTCATATCAGATTTATAGGGAGTAGCTATTAACTGGTATTTTTCTCCCTTCTCAACCTCACCTATTGATATAACTTCAGTTTCCGGAGTACTCGTCTCTCCATCCATACCTAAGAGCTCGTTCTCTGGGATAAACTCGGAGTAAATCACTCGCCAATCGAATAAAAAGGCCCCGGGATACTGAATGGATGGAATACTACAGTACATTGTCTCTGTTGAACCATAGGTGGTCTTGGGATAGCTTCCAGTTAGCTTTTTTATATCTTCTTTTAGAATTTCAGCGGAACGATCCTGAGACATGAATCCTTTCAGTTGAATCTGGTCATCAATTCTAGGGACAATATCATCCAACAGGGTTGTAATAGTCATATACGCTATATCGATATCTTTGTGGTTTTTTACAAAATAATCAACCTTTGTATCAAAAGGAAGATCAACATCAGGAACCTGTTTCACCCACCCCGAGTTATTATCATCAAACAAGTCCGTTAAAAACGCGGAAATATGAGACCCCCCCGGAGTATTCCTGTATACAGTATCACCCACCTCAAAGGTTACTTTATCTTGATCATGGGAGCCGATGAGCATAACCGAGAACCCGGTTTTTTGAAGATTATCCTTGAGCCCTGTTTTGGGTAGCATGAAGGTCTTTGGTTTTCCCAGTGTTCCACTTGTGATAGCCTTCACATAATCGGATAGATGATATAGAAAGTCCCCTTCCTTTGGGTTTTCATAGAAGCTACGATAAAACTCGTATTTAGTGCAGGGAATAGATGCGTTATTAGAGAGGGTATCAAGCCTCATCTTCTTGCCTATGTTGGTGTTTTTCTGTTTAGCTATCTTTTCATTAAAGAGTCTCTCTTGTTTTTTTAGATAATTCTTTTCTGTTAGAAAATTTAACGCATATTTTTTAGCAAAAGGAAAGAGAACTTGTTTTAACATTTGTTTCCCTCTATACTAAGACTGGTTCTGAACTGAAGACCTGAAAACCTCGATTATTTATTATATATCTTCTCGGTTGATCATCAAAGTTAATGCCACGCATCTTATCGATGCGAATAGTCTTAATCATTGTATAATCAATCAAATCCTTGTTAAGAAGAAAGACCCCATCAGAGAGGAACTGCTCCATATAGAAATCACCTACACTAGGAAGACCCTCAGAGGTTATGACCGCTGAGCAGCCAAGGTTTCTTATGGTATCAAAAAGTTGCCCTATCAAGTATCTTTTCTTACCTGATCTTGACTCATGGACAAGAATACTGGTAACAGGATCAATAATGATGTGTTTTGCGCCTAAACGTTTTACAGCGGTCTCGATCTCGTTCTCGATACTGAACTGAATCTTGCCTTTTCTTCTTTCTATAGGCTCAACAACTCCCTGACTGTGAGGGACCATATAGATGTCCAAGGTCTCTATCATATCATTTGCCTCGGCATCAACGAGGTCCCACCCAAACGCTAGCGCGTTCTTTGTCTTCTTTTCCATTGATTCTTCTAGCGAGACGTATACAACGGGTTCTCCTCGGCTAACTGCCCTCATCATATATTGGAGAGTCATGATTGTCTTTCCGGAGCCGGGTCCTCCGCAGAGAAGTATGATGCTTTTTTCAGGTATTCCGCCTCCTAGCATCTCATCAAGTCCTTGTATACCGGTTTCCACACGTGCTACATTGTATTCTTCCATTGTATTCACCGCCGGGTGGATGCGTCAAGAAAACGACATATCGTAGATAATCTAATTGTCGTTGACCCTCAGTTTCTCACCCATGAGGATATTATTCTAAAATATTCTCTTTTGTATATAGCTGTTTGTTTTTAATTAATTAAAACTCATGTTTAAGCCTTAAATCCACCCAGAGAGGAGAACAGTTATGGCTAGGCCAAATGGTGAAAAATTCTATACACCCAAACAATTAACCAAAATTGCAGCGGATATTGAAAAAGCAGTCACGATACCAGTTAACACAATGATAGAGGCGGAGCACCGCGTATTTGATCTCTCGGAGGTAGAAAAAATTCTACGCGACGCCAAAAGGATCGCGGTACAAGATTGTGGATGCAAAACGGAAAACAATAACTGTGATGCTCCACGGGACGTCTGTTTGAGTCTAGATAATGAAGTTGAATACTCTCTGGAACACTCGAATGGTAGAGAGATAACAGTCGAGGAGGCTCTTGATGTATTAAAGAAAAGTCACGAGGCTGGGCTTGTCCATATGGCGTATGTGATGAAAGGTCAAGATAAACCCGGATTACTCTGTAGCTGTTGCAGTTGCTGCTGTCACACATTGGGTGGTTTGTTGAGATATGGTATTCATGCAGAGGTTCTCACATCAAAACTGGTAGCCTCAGATGACGTTCAGAGATGCGATGATTGTGGAGACTGTGTTCCTAGGTGCGTTTTCCAAGCACGAAGAATGGAAAACGAAAATCTTGTGTTTGACCCAGAGAAGTGTTTTGGCTGCGGTCTATGTGCTTCTGTGTGTCCTCAAGATGCGATAAAGATGATACCACGTGAAACTCAATGATTCAAGACGTTAAACCCCTGATATTAGAGCATATGAATAGGAGACCCATGGCCCGGGCTCAGGATATATACAAGCTACTCTTTCAGGGAGTATTCGGTGTCGCCCATATTGTATCAGATAAAGCATGGAATATATTAATCGAGGAAGCTGGAAGAATCAACCTCAAAGAACACAGCGAGGACCCGTTAATTGAACCTGTCTCACCAGACGCCTCGATGGTACGGGTGAACCTCCGCCAATACATCAACGGCGGAGGAGACTTGGAGAGCTTGTACCAGGTTATGAGAAAATCAGCGGAACACAAGGGTGACGATGAGGTTTTTCTAGATTATTGGGGTCAGTACAAGCGGATGGTAACAGAAGGACTAGTTTCAGGGGCTCAGAATGAGATAGATGAGCTTGATAACCTGATCAGTACAGAGGGAGTAAAGCCCAGACACCACACGGAGCCATATAGACAGGCATACTACCCCGCGTACCGTGTGGTAGTAATGAAAATCTATAACGAATACACTGTGTCCAGTGGTTAGTGTTAAAAACTGTTCACACAGATTGTATTAGATTAATATGGTTGAAGCTAAAGAGACAGCAGTCAACTGGGTTGACAAAAACAAGACTAGAATCATCGAGATCAGCGACGAGATATGGGACTACGCTGAACTCGGGTTCCTAGAGTTCAAATCAGCAAAACTACTCGCAAACGAGCTTAAAAAACACGGATTCAAGGTAGAAGAAGGCGTCGGAGATATACCGACAGCCTTTGTTGGAACATGGGGGAGTGGAAAACCTGTCATCGGTGTAATGGGTGAATACGATGCATTACCCGGACTAAGCCAGAAGAAACAGCCAACACAGGAGCCGATAAAGGCAGGTGAGCCCGGTCAAGGCTGTGGACACAACATACACGGAGCATCAGGACTAGCAGGAGCAATAGCCATACGCTACGCCATGGAAAAACACAACCTCAAAGGCACCGTAAAGTTCTTCGGAACACCAGCCGAGGAAAGCGGCAGCGGAAAAGTCTGGATGGTACGAGCCGGCGTATTTGACGGAGTAGAAGCCGTACTAAGCCACCACCCGGGCGGCGCTAACATCGCTGGACTAGGAAGCAGCCTAGCCAACAACAGCGTAAAGTTCCACTACAGAGGAAAAACAGCCCACGCTGCGGGAAGCCCAGAGCATGGAAGAAGCGCCCTTGACGCGGTTGAGCTGATGAACGTTGGAGTCAACTTCCTCAGGGAGCACATCATCGAGGATGCTCGTATTCACTATGTTATAGAGGTGGGCGGGGGTCAGCCAAACGTTGTACCCGATTATGCCCGTAGCTGGTATCTCGTACGTGCACCAGAGCGTGATCAAGTAGACCACATCTATGAACGTGTGCTGAAGATCGCGAGAGGAGCAGCCATGATGACCGAGACCGAGCTTGAGATAGAGTTCATCAAGGCTATCTACAACAAGATACCCAGTAAGGTGCTCAGCGAGGTAGTAACCAAGAACATGCGTGAGATCGGTCCACCCACATATACCGATGAAGAACTGGAGTGGGCGAAGAAACTCACAAGCACGGTAAGCCGTCAGTCGAAGATCGATATGCTGCGTAAGAGCAAGCGCCCAGGATGGGAGAAATTCATCGACGTAGTAATGGATACCACCATACCTGATCCATGGAACGAGGGAGAAGTAGGCGCAGGAAGCACCGATGTCAGTGATGTAAGCTGGAAAGCACCCACAATGGAGTTCGGAACAGCCACATGGCCACTAGGTACACCGGGTCACAGCTGGATGAACGTCGCGGGAGGAGCCCACAGCACTGGCCACAAGAGCCTCATATTTGCATCCAAGGTTATCGCGGCTAGTGGCTTGGATATGCTGATGAACGCTGAGCTACGTGAGGCTGCATGGAAGGAGCACGGTGAACGTACCCTGAATAAGGAGTATAAGACGCCTATTCCCGCGGATATGAAGCCACCCATTGATATGTGGGATAAATAAGAGGTTAGAGGGTCAGGGTCTCACC
>JAOZIG010000006.1 GCA_026014515.1 Candidatus Bathyarchaeota archaeon
AAGGTAATAAAAAGAACTCCCAGATAGAGCGGTGGCGCTTTTCTGGATAAGATAATTGTAGGTTGTTAGCCTACGAATTTTGGTCTATCTGCTAGATAGATGGGTACTGGTACTGGTCTGTAGGGTTTATCAGCAGTTATGGTCTGTATCTCGTCCATTAGCTCGGGTACGCTGTATTCAACTGGCTTTGATTTGCCTCTGACACGTACCTGATACTTTTCAGCGTCTATCTCTTTTTCGCCAACTACGATGATATAGGGCACCCATTCCTTCTCGGCTTCCCTGATCTTCTTGCCCACAGTCTCATCACGGTTGTCGATGTCTACTCTGACGCTGCAGAACTCGTGTCTTATTTTGTCTGCGAGTTCAGTGTATTCATGGGTGACTGGTATGACTCTTACTTGGGTAGGGGCTAGCCATAGTGGTAGTGATGGTTTTTTGCCTTTTTTCATGTCGAAGGCTGCTTTTTCTAGTAATGCGTAGATGTCTCTTTCTATTGCACCTGATGGGCTGCAGTGGAGTATGTATGGGTGTTTCTGGGTTCCATCTTCGTCCATGTAGCGTATGTCGTAGCGTTCGCCGTTTTCTACGTCGATCTGGTCGGTGGCTAGTGCTGATGCTTTATCCAAGTTATCAACGAAGTTCATGTCCCACTTGATCATGAAGTAGAAGAATCGTTCGTTCCACATCTCGATGAGCACGGGTTTACCATGCAACTGTACTAGTTCCTTGATTAGGTCGGTGTTTTCCTCGTAGAAGTCCTTGACCATCCTGATGGCTAGCTCATAGTCATTGCTGTCTATGCCGATGCCTTTCAAGACGTTTTGGCTTAGCTGGAACCGTTTCTTGTACTCTGATTTCGCTTGCTCTATATCCTTGCAGAATGCGTGGACGTCTGGCATGGTGAATGCTCTGAGTCTGCGTAGACCGGTGAGTTCTCCTCTTTGTTCTCTGCGGAAGCTGTAGCGGGTCATCTCGTAGATTTTCATGGGTAGGTTCTTGTAGCTGATGGTGGCGTCGTGGCTCATGAGGAACTGTCCGAAGCAGGCTGCGAACCTCATAAAGTATGGGGTATCATCTGACTCTATGGTGTATTGGCGCGCTGGGAACCTGTTTAGGTAGCTCTTGAGGGTAGGGTGTTCCATGCTGTACATTAGTGGGGTCTCTACTTCCATGCCGCCGTACTCGTGTACCATGCTGGTTACGTATTCTTCGAGTAGGGCTTTGATCATGCGTCCTTTTGGGTAGTATCTGAAGTTCCCCGGGTCGCTGGCCGGTTCATAGTCAACGAGCTCTAGGCTTCTCATCAGTTCTACGTGGGGAGGTGTTTGTGTTACGCTTCTGTCTTTTTCGTATTCGTATCCGCTGAATTTGCGGAGGTTGTCATGGCCTTGGAAGTTGAAGTCATCGAACTCCCAGAGCTTTCCATCGGTGTCTAGTATGTACCACATACTTCGTAGTTTTTCCTCGGCCTTGAGGGCTTCGGAGACTACTTCCTCTTTTTTCTCTTCTTTTTTGCTCATTGGTGTTCATTCCATGGGGAACTGTATTTGTGGTGTCCGTTATGGCTCACGCTGTATATGTTTTTTGCAGCGGAGGAGCATCTAGAATAGTTTAGTAGGGCCAGTTGGCCTAAGCTGTTTGGCGGGACATCACCGCGTTCTCCTCACTCCTGTTTTGGGGTTATGGTTTATAATTGTTATGTAGTGGTTTTTGGGTACAACGTGGCTTTTTTGATATTGTAGCGTCCGCTGACGCCGTCCCATGTCTTTTCTGCTTTGATTATTTTGATTCGTTGGCTGAACCATGGGGCGTCTAGGACGAGGCTTTCGTATTCTCCGCCTTCTCCCGCCATGTCTACTTGGTATTTCGTGTTTAGTTTTTGTAGTTGGGTTATTCGTTCTGGGGTTAGGGTTTGGCCTAGCCATTTTTGGTCGAGTCCTTGGGCGGCTACTGCTGTGATTATTATGTTCATTCCATGGTTTAGCATGTCTTGTAGTAGTGTTTGTCGGTTCATGCCCCAGATGGGGTGGTAGTGGTGGAGGTTTAGTTCTTTGCAGAGTTTGTCGATTCGTTGTGCTTGGTATTGGCTGGCGATGGCTCCTGTGATGACTCCGTCGATGGGTAGGGTTTTTAGGGTTTTTTTGAGGTCTTGGAGTTCTTTTTCTTTGATGCCTTGGGTTTCGGCTGCTATGTAGGGGGTGTTCCATGCTTGTGCTTGGAGTCTGGTGAGGTCGATGTTTACTGTGTGGAACATGTAGCTGTCTGGGTTCTGTGAGCGGAGTGATACTAGGTGGGTTAGTGTGTGTCCGTGTGTTTGTGCGTGGTGTGCTGCGTAGACGCTGTCTTTTCCTCCGCTTAGGAGCCCGGCTAGTCTCATAGGGTGTATGAGGTGGTTTGTCTGATATTGTTATGGGTTTTTGGTGTCTACTGGTGGGTACTTTGGGGAAAAAATTTTCTTGTGTGAATTGGTGGGATGAGGTGTTATTTTTTGTTGTCAAAAGTGTATACGAAAAATCGTTAAGGTGACGGTTTTTTACACTTATCAGGATCGATTCTGGGCTGTTTTGGGGTTGGTTTCGTTGAAAGAAGCTGCTTCCGGGCTGGGATGCTGGTACCCCCCCATGCCTGTGTTTGGTCGTGTTAGGTCTATGTTTCTGTGTGGAACATGTAGCTATCTGGGTTTTGTGATTGGAGGCTTACTAGGTAGGTTAGTGTGTGTTCTTCTTCTTGGGTTAGGTGGATTGTTTATACGTTGTTTTTTCCTTCGCTGAGTAGTCTAACGGGTTCCATGGAGTGAGACATTGATACTGTGGTGTGTGAGTTATGTGCTTCTTGATTCTCAGTAATCCTGTTAGCATTCTTATTGGATCGGTAATTAGGTTTAGACTTGTTTTTTCTCGTTTTGTCCAGTTTACTGGTATTTCTATGATGGAGGCTTTCTGTCTGGTAGCTATTGATAGTACTTCTGTGTCCCATAGCCACCCGTTTTCACGTGAATATGTGTTTAGTGTTTGGATGGTCTCTGCTTTGAATGCCTTGAGTCCGCATTGATGATCGGTTATCTGGGTATTTAGAAGGTTTCTTGTTATCCAGTTAAACATGATGCTAGTTATTTTTCTATGAGGTTTTCTATGCTCTGGGTTCCGTTTTCCTATACAGATATCATATCCTTGTCTGATGTTATCTATGGTAGGGGGTAAATATCGTGGGGAGACTGATGAATCAGCGTCGAGGAAGACTATTATTTCTCCTCTTGCCGATTTGAATCCCTTTTTTAGGGCAGCTCCTTTTCCTAGTCTTTGCTTACTGTGAATATGACATATATTTGGGTTCAATACGGCGATTTTTTGCGCTAATTCTGATGTGCCATCTGTACTTCCATCTTCTAATATTAGTATCTCGTAAGACTCAAGGTTTTCTTTAAGTATTTTCTCGGCTTCATTTATAGTGTCTTTTAGGTGTTTTACCTCATTATAGCATGGTATTAGGAGGCTAACCGTTGTTGACATGGAGTTGCACCATTTGTGGATCAGTGACCAGAATGAGACTGATTACGCCGATAACTACCCCAAGATATGTTCGCTGAGTGTATCTTTGTCCTAATATTATGGTGTCGAGTAGTAGTGTCAGTGTCTGGGTGCCGACTGCTATGGCGATTGTAGTTTGGCTGGTCCCTAGTGCGGATAATGGGCTTCCTATGAGTATACGTCCAGCGAAGAACGCTATCATAGCGGCGATTATTAGCGGTGTGAAGATGTACTGCAGGAGAAAGTCCAGTCGTAGAAGGTTTGCAGGGGTTATCTCACCGAACTTGCTTGTTCCTTTCTTGAGGAGTATGTTGCCTGTTGCGCCGATTAGGCTTACGAGGAATAGCATGAGGTAGACTGTGGTTTTGTTCATTGTTTATTGGGTGTCTGGGGGTTCGTTAAGTGGATTGTACGTCTCGTTTTTTGGGAGTGGTTACAGGAAGTGGTACCAGTTTACGTAGGCTATTGTAGCGTAGGTCATTATACTGGTGTAGGCTAGTATGATGATGGTTTGTAGCCAGTCTTTGTTTCTGGTTTCTGTGGCGAGGCTCCAGTATACTGGGATTATGGTGAGGGTGTATCTGGTCCATGATTTTAGGTCGCCTACCAGTGTGAATACTGTTAGGAGCATTACCGCCCATAGTTGGTAGTGGGTTTTTGTTTCTTTGAGGTTGAAGTTTTGTTTTGTCTGGATTAGTATGGCGGTTATTGCTGTGATCATGGTTAGGGCTCCGATTATGAGGAAGGGTGTTTGGTCTGTGGGGTGGGTTGTGAGTATGTTTAGTATTCTGATGTTATTCCATTCCTCTTGGCTTGTTATGAGATAAAGGGGGTTGTCTCCGTTTAGGTGTGTGAATAGCATAAATGCTGGTGCGGTGGCTAGTGTGGTGGCTGTGCCTGTTAGTAGTTTTGGGTTTTGGTCGATGTAGATGTATCTGAGTAGGAATGGTGTGGCTAGGAGGAGGGCTTCTGGTCGGGTGAGTCCGGCGGTTACGGCTGTTAGTGTGGCGTATGTGTATTGTTGTTTTTCTAGCATGTATAGTGTGGTGGTGGTTAGGAGTAGGTAGGTGGCTTCTGGGTATTGGGCGGTTAGGAATATGGTTGATGGGTATATGGCGAGGAGGGTGATGGTTTTTTTGGCGGTTTCTTGGTCGTAAAGGTGGTTTGTGAGTCTGTGGAGGGTTATAGTGGCTAGGAGTAGCATCAGAGCGTTCCAGATGAATCCTGTGGTTGTCATTGTCGTTAGGGGGTTTCCGGGGAGTATTCTGTGGGTTATGTGGAGTATTGTGGGGTATATGGGTCTGAATGCATAGAGGAGTTTTTTGTCGTAGCCGTGTTCGGCTATGTAGAGGTACCATCCTGTGTCCCATCGTGCGAAGAGCCCGGCTATTGGTGCGTCGGTGGTCCAGAGGGTTTCGCCGAGGTATGGGGTTCTTGTGGGGAAAAGTGTGGCGAGTATGCTTATGGTGATTAGTGTTATTCTTGATGCGATGATTATGGTTAGGGTTTGTTTTTCTTGTTTTGTGATTTTCATGTGGTTTGCCTCAGTATTTTGATGTAGTGTTTTGTTTTTTCGTAGATGTAGTAGGGGTCTGGTTGGTAGGGGTCGTTGTGGGGTTCTATCTGGGTTCTTTCTTGGTATTCGTTCCATCCGAATATGCCGATGATGTCTATGTTTCCTGCTTTGGTTTCTTGGATTGCGAGTAGCCATTGTCTGTCGTAGAGTCCTTGGGTGTAGTTTACGTCGAATCTGTGCCAGACGTTTCTGAATTGGTTCTGGTAGAGCTGCCAGTCATCGAATCTTGGTAGTACGCTGCAGTACCTGTTTTGTGCTCGTTGGTTTTCGTCGGTGAACCATGGGGGGTGTATGGTGGTGTTGTCGCTGGTGGCTCCGTAGTCGCAGAGCATCCAGACCCAGTCTTCCCATGGCTCGTCTGGGCTGCAGTCTCCTGTTACGTGTATCTCGTATCGTGGGTCAGGTGGGGGCTGGGCTGGGTTGAAGTATACTAGGAGGGGTTTTCCATGGTAGTGTTGGTATTGATTTGGGTATGGGTAGATGAAGTTTTTTTGTATGTACTCGTGTGTTTGGTTGTAGTTGAAGCTGGGTTGTCCGGTGGGGTCTTTTGATTGTGCGATGGCTAGGCGGTCTCCGGTGTAGGGTTCTATGAGTATTGTGAAGTTGATGGGTTTTGTTCTTTTGCTGTTTACTTGGAGTAGTTTTTTTATCGCGTTGTCCTCGAATGAGTCTTCTCCCCACCATGAGAGGAACAGGAAGTCTATGTCGAGTTCTTGTATTTTGTCTATCTGCCAGTTGATGACGGATTCGTTGTAGCTGCTGTATTTGCCGATTACTGGTGTGTCTGGTGTGTTATCCCAGTGTCTTGTGCCTGGTGTTCCGTCAGGGTTTCCGTACCAGAGGTAGAAGTATATTCCGACTAGTGTTTTTTGTGGGGGTTTTGTGGTAGTTGTTTGGGGTGGTGGGGGTGTGGGTAGTATGGTGTGGATTAGGAGTATGATGATGAAGGGGGTTAGAATTAGGTGTATGCCTGTTTTTTTGAGCATCCTAGATGTGTCTGATGGGATAGAATAGAAGTTTAGTGTAACTGAACCGTATTTGTTTTCATGGATGGGTAGCGTGTTTTATTGGTGGTTATTATCCCGTTAATGTGACGTTTTTTTACACTTATCAGGATCGAAACTGGGCTGTTCTGGAGCTGGTTTCGATGAAATAAGCTGCTTCGAGGGTTTTTCGAGGGTACCCCCCCTATTTGGTTAGTCTACTGTTTCGCGTTCCAGTGTTTTGATGTAGTCTTCGGGTAGTCCGAGGGCTTTTGCTCCGTCTAGCATGTAGGTGAGGTATTTTTTTGTTGGTTTGAATGGTCCACGTGGGTTTGTGGTTCTGTAGACGTGTGCTAGCATTGTTTCGCCGTGTTCGGATACTACCATTATGGGGTGTCTGTAGTAGGTGCCGTTGGGGATTCCTTCGATGGTGTCTAGGTGTTCCATCTCGTCTGGGGGTATCTCGTATACTGCACCTCTGACGAGTTTGTTCATGGCTGGCTCGATGCCTGTGCATCCGCCTTTGTAGTTGTTGCTGTAGTAGTTGTACTGGACCTCCCAATTGGGGATCATGGCTTTACAGACGAACTCTGCGCTTGGTGTGTGTTTCTTCAGGTTGTTGATGTCCATAAAGCTACCATAAGTAAAGTATAGCATGAGACACTGGACACGGTATTCTCATAAAAAACTTGTCAAAAAAGGGAAAGAGGTAGTTACCTATGATGGTATGCTGGTAGACAGTAAGCGCATCCATCGAAGCCCTCACTGAACGCCTTCTCAAGGTCACAGTAATACTTTCGATGCCTGTTCGCAATCCTATGCGCCCACTCACAGTCACGCTTATGCACCTCAAGGCTCTCAGGGTTAGTGTTCGCCCAATAAGGTGCATAGCTGCCTATGCTTGATGTCCCTATATTAGCTGCAACCAGCGCCTCGGGTTCATCAACCACCAGCTTGTTAACCGAAGCCTCAACCGTAATCGATGTGTCCGGTATCGTGGTCTCGATTACAGCTGGGAACAGTACGAGTGGAGGCAGGTTATCTATCACCATGTCAACTACCCAGTCAACCACATAGTCCAGTAGGAACTCGGGTAGGTCCCATGGCAGTGGGAAGGTTATGTCTAGGTCAGTGATCTCGGCTGTAAGCTGGTTTGATGCGTCAAGGTATACCTTGGCGTTAGCGGTATCGATGTCTATCTGCAGTCCATTGATACGAGCATCAAACAATGTTACCGTGCTTGTGGTCTCATCGACATCCACCAACCCCCAGAACAACTCAGTGGTCTCAGTTATCTGAACATAGGCTTTCAGCCAAATGTCAATAGAAACAGAGCCATCAAGCAGTACATGGTTACCCGGCTTCAAGTCAAAGTTGAACTTACCGAACCGTACCGTTGCTCCGAACTCAGCCCACACCCTGTCAATATCGATATCAACATCAACTATGCCAAGGGTAAGAACCGCCGCCACCCAGTCAACTATCTCGTCTATCCAGTCAACGATATCAGGCATATCAAAATCCTTGCTACCCGTCTGGGTCAAGGACTTGGGATGCGTAGTACGCTGCCACCAGAAATCATAGACCCTGTGCATGGCACCCTCATTCACACCCACACCGACATGGTTTCCATCAGTGAAATCATGTACCGTGTTAATGACCCCACCAGTGTATCCCAAAAGGTTGGCTGCTGCAGCCATCACCTGATTGTTAAGTACCTTGACGTTGCCCATGCCTATGCTTAGCTCGTTTGTCTCACCCGGTGGCATGTATGGTAGCTCAAGACTGTAGAGTACTGGGCTCAGCTCGATGGTGGTGATATCATAGGTTAGATATTCCTCCATGGCGATGGCTAGTACCTCGTTGAGCTTCGCTATGACGTTACTTGGCAGATTATATGTATCGTTTAACTCAACATCATCGATACTGGCTGAGACGAACTCCACATGGAACTGACGAGTATACTGATTAAACGTCGGAACCACGCCTACAGTAAACTCGACCTCAAGCTCAAACTCGATGCCACCAAGCACAGTGAACTTACACTGTCCACGCAGGTTCATCACAATACTGCCTGATGTATTGAAGTCGATAACTGGTGCCTCGTTTACACTTACCTCGTAGCCGATATCCATGAACTCCTGAAGGCGCTCGGGAACATCCTCAATGGGCAGAGTATAAGTGCCTGTGAAGACAGAAAACTTGCCTATACAATGACCAAGCTTTAGGAACCTGTTGAGGAGAGTCTCATTGACCTCCGCGACAACATCATATCCTCCGGTCTCCATGGCTAGGACCTCCTCAAGGTTTTTGTTTTCTCACCAGTCTCAGGGTCAATCTTTACCTTGAGCTTGATGGGTTTCTCATCAAGCACCCGCTTAAGATACCAGTTCTTGCTCTCAGGATGCTCCTCAGCAACCTTTCTGATATCCTGTTTGATGGCGGCGCGCCACTCTGTGCTCAGCTTGTGCTTGAAAGCCTCATCGATGGTTATACCCTGAGCTTTGAGGGTTCCAGCGAAATCGACTCGTAGTTTCTGACTAAGTTCAGGCTTCTCTTCTATAGTCGCCTTTAATTCCGTAAGAGGCGTGAACTTGAATCGTTCAAGCCTCGTTCTATCTACTTTTACTCGTTTACGCATTCTTAATCTCACTCTCAGATGCTAAAACGCATGTATGAGTGGGGTTGACATGGATAAAAGCTCGACTGAACCCCGAATATATACCAGAAATCCGTTCCAAGCACCACAAAATATCCAAACCAATTAATTCTAGCATCCATGAGTAAACAAGAATGAACCCACCATCAACCTATGATATAATAGTAGTAGGCGCAGGTCCAGCGGGAAGCCTCACAGCGAGAACAGCCGCTGAACATGGTGTCAGTGTACTGATACTTGAGGAACATGAGCAGGCTGGCACACCAGTTTACTGTGCTGAAGCATTGGGTATGCCGGGGTTCATAGAGTCAGGTATAGAACCAGTTGAACCGTTGATTGCCCACAAAACCAACAAGGTCAAGGTGTTTGCTCCAAATGGGAAAGTAGTGGCTATCACCCACAAGGAGGTTGAAGGCTACGTACTAAACCGCGAACACTTCGACAAGGCTCTCGCGGATTCTGCTGAGGAAGCAGGCGCAGTAATGATGAACAACACTAAGGCGCTTGGAGTCATCAAAGAGAACGGAGTAGTCGTAGGCGTCAAAGCAAAGCGAGGCGACGAAGAGTTTGAACTCAGAGCTAAACTGGTTGTTGGAGCGGATGGTCACGCCAGCGTGATACGTAGAAGTGCTGGACTGAAACGATATTTTAATGACTATGGAATTACCGCCCAGTGGACAGTCACGGATATCAACATCGAGGAACCCGATGCCAATGAGATATACGTGGGAAGCGTTGTACCCGGAGCATATGTATGGGTTTTCCCCAAGAGCAAAACAGTAGCAAACATAGGGCTAGGCATCAGGCATGACAAGTCACGACCAGCGATACAGGTGCTTGACGACTTTATCGCCAACAATCCAAGGTTCAGAGACGGTAAGAAGACGCGGAAAACAGGTGGAATCTGCCCCAGCACAGGCACATTAGACAAGATTGTTGATGATGGTTTGATGCTTGTAGGGGACGCAGCGGGTATGGTAATTCCACTATCTGGTGCAGGAATCCACACAGGCATCGTTGCGGGGCGTATCGCCGGTAAAGTAGCTGCGGATGCGGTACGTGAGGGTAATGTTTCTGCGGAGAGGCTGGCTGAGTATCGTCGGCTCTTTGATGAGTCTTGGGGTAAAAATCTCAGAGATAGTAGAAGGATGCTTGAGATAGCGGATAAGCTGAGTGACGATGATATGAACAGGGTCGCGGAGATAGTTCGTCAAAAGGATATTCTTGACGTTGTTAATGGGAGAAACATCGTTAGCACTACCCTAAAGATCGCGTTACGAGACCCCTTGTTCAGTCTACGTTTCATCAGAAAAATACTGTAACCAGCATTATAGGAAGTAGTTGGCTATCAGTGAAGCCATATATACAAACAATGTCGCGTGGAAAAGCGGCAACGCCTTCAACCAGTCCTGCGGCGTCTTACCCCGCTGGATCAATAGATTAACCACCAATAGAATCAAGGCACCTACAGCAAAAGTGTAGATGAGGAAACCACCGATTGTTGTGTAGAACCAAGCCGATGCGGCAAGATGCAGTAAAGTGAATCCGAGTATCCAGTTCTTTGTGTTCTGTACCCCGTAGAGGGTTGGGATGGTCTTGAGGTTTCGCGCGATGTCGTTGTTGATGTCTATGATGTCGTTTATCCCTAGATGGGTCTGGGCGAAGGGATAGAAGAATAAGAAATACATCAACACCATCATATCTGGGTGACCATTGGAGAGATACCCCGCTACAGGGAACAACGAGAAATCGATCCTACCGATAAGCTGGGCTAGTGGAAAGTCTTGGTCTCGTTTCTGTATCTGATAATAATACTCTAGCCCATAGCTGAGAACCATTATCCCGAAAACAAACACAGAGTGGGGATAAGGCAGTGTAAATGCTATAATGGACGCCAACCCAAACATAACGAAAAACAATGTCCTAGCATTTTCAACAGGTATAGCACCTGAAGCTAGGGGTCTACAGCCGAAAGGCCTCCAATATTTAGTGAGATCGGGCTCAACATCCCGTTTATCCAGCTCCATATCAACCAAGTCATTGAGCACAAACCCAGCCTCAAACCCAAACAAAGCAATCAAGGCAGCTTTGGCTACCAAAATCCATGAGAATCCACCATATCTGAGGAAGCTGAGGAAAAGCCCAGAACAGAATAAGAGGGGCCAGACGATACAAAAGTGAAGCCTTGTTAAATCCAGATAGGCTTTGAGGGAGCTAGACATAATACCTGCAAACGAGTATTTGATATAAAAATTGTTTCCAGAGGGTTAATCTATGTTGAAGCTTCTGCAGGTTGTTCGTCCGCATATCGTCGTTGGAGGTTTTCTTGGTTACGTTGCGGGTGTATTGTTTGGTTTGAACAATGGTGGAGCTATTTCTTGGACTGGATTCATTGTGGATTATCTTATTGTATTGTTTATGGACCTATCCACCCACTTCAACAACGATTACTTTGACGTAGAAGCAGACAAGCATCAACCCTTCAAGCCCTTTGGCAACAAGAACATCTTCCTAGAACACCCGGAACTCTTGAAAACATCACTCTACGCCTCAATCGCGTCAACAATCATCTCCTTAACACTAGCAACAACAATGATTAGAGAGACTAGCTGGCACCTATTAGCTACAGTAGCACTATTCAATATTCTTGGATGGCTCTACTCAACGCCACCTGTGAAGCTTAGTTCAAGGAGGCTAGGAGAAGCAACAATAGCGATAGGCACAGGTTTCTGTGTACCAGCAGTAGGATACATTGTGGCTACGGGTAGGCTTACTGATGTGTTTACTCCGTTTATGGTTCAACTTGTCCTCTATGGCTATGTATTGAGTCTATGCCTTCAGATACCAGACTATGAGGTAGACCAAAAGATGGGAAAGAACACCATCGTTGGACTCATAGGCAGGAAAAAGACCTACGTTTTGATTCTGTTAATCGCGGTTATCGCGTCGTTGAATGGTTTCATGTTTCTCTCAGTATCAGGGATATTGGTTTGGTTACGATGGGCGACTCTGGTTCCGTTGGTTGTCTCGTTGTCGGGGTTATTGGTTTCTGGTTCTCATGAGGATGCGAAACGGTATACATTGCTGAATGTGTCTGGGTTGTTCATCTACTTGATAATCGTAGACATTGTATTATTACTGGGCTCTGGCTTGTTTTAGGTAAATCTTATACTAGGATCAGTTGTAGGTTCTGGGGACCAGACTTGATTGATCTCCAGTTCATCCTCACAATACTACCAGTCCTCAGCATGGCAGTCGCCCTCGTCTACTACGCAATGAACCTAAGAAACGCCAACAAGACCCAACTGATGGCACAGGAGACACGGCAAGCCTCACTCTTCATGCAGATTTACAACCAGTTTACAAGCGAGAGAGTGATGGAGACGAGTATTGAGATAATGTCTCAGTGGGAGTGGAGTAGCTTTGAGGATTTCCAGCAGAAATATGGAGCTGGCACGAATCCTAGCGCTTATAGTAAGTTTATGAAGATAATCAACTACTTTGAGGGCGTCGGTATCTTATTGAAACGTGAATTGATCGATGTAGAATTTGTATCAGATCTTATGGGTGCCCCTTTGATGATGGTGTGGGAGAAGACTAAGCCGGTTATTGTTGGCATCAGGGAGTTCTATGATGACTCGGATTTATGGGATAACTATGAGTATCTGGTTGAACAGGTCAACAAGAAGTAATAGTACCTTATCAGGTTTCATGAATTATTTCTAACTGGATCGTTATGTTAAAATGCAGTAACATGAGTAAAAGAAGCGCCTAAGTGATAATGAGATATTTCATTATCTGTGTGTGTACTCATAACAGATACTGTTGTACGACACCCCCCCGCAATAGAGAACAGATTCCCAGAATCAGCTTATCGTTGACAAATAATTCATGTGGTTAAAGTTTTTTTTATTTTTTATCGTAAGTTATTTTAATCTTTTTACACCTTCATATCCGAGTAAAATGACAGGAAATAAGTCATTGATAGATATTTTACATAAAAAATCTACTGAGTCTCAGTTGACACATGACTTATTAAAAATCCGACAAAAAACAACTCCGTATTTAAATAAAATATCTGAAACATTTCCTGAATATACTATCCACGATGTTTCTCATTCTGAAAAGATTATAACTATCCTAGAATGGATTCTAGGAGTTAATCTTGTTGAAGCTTTAAATGAATTTGAACTTTTTTTTCTTTTAGCAAGTGCCTATTTACATGACATTGGTATGGCAGACATAGATGAAATTCAAAACGAAGAAATAGCTTCCATTAGTGATCCTGTTCTAAAACAAGAATACATCAGAACATTTCATCATATTCGTTCTGAACGTTTTATTACTGAAAATTATGAATCTATTGGAATTGACAATATTCATATCGCAAGAATAATTGGTCGAATTTGTAGAGGTCATAGAGATGATCTTTCAGACAGGAAGAAATATGATTATAAAACAATCTTTGGGTCACAAAATTATTCGATCAATGTACCTTTATTAACTTCTTTATTACGTTTGGCCGATGAGTTGGATCTAACTTATGAACGAACACCTTATCAGATATATACTAGTTTTTCCCCGAAAGACCCAGTTAGTTTAGAAGAATGGACGAGACACCTTACAACATGTGGAGTTGGACTAGATCCCGACAATTCAAGTAGGATATTAATATTTTCTGAATGTGATAATCCTTCAATTCATCGATCTCTAAAGAAGTTAGAAGTAAAAATTCAGTCCCTTTTAGATGAAATGTCAGATTATTTGTTTAATTATAACCAATATGTAGATGAGTTACCTCAAAGAATTATTGTAAAAATAAATACCCATGGATATTCAGCAATAGACCTGAGATTTAGACTTCAAGAAGAAGAAATTACTACTTTATTATTAGGTGAGAGATTATATGATAGGCCTGAGGCAACAATTAGAGAACTAATTCAAAATTCATATGATGCTTGTAGAGT
>JAOZIG010000102.1 GCA_026014515.1 Candidatus Bathyarchaeota archaeon
GAACACTCAACAACAAAACAGACATCGGGAGCCCAAACACGATAGCCAAATATGTTGACGTACTCAAAGCAGGGTTCGTCATCAATCTATTCTACGTAGTAAACAGGGAAAAAGGAGCACCAAATTACCGTAGCGATAAGAAACTCCACTACGCGGACCCATTCATATTCCACGCCCTCAACGGGTGGATAAACCAGACACCAGCATACACACATGCACAACGCTACATAGAGGAAAACAAATCCAAACTAATAGAAGCAGTAATCGGAGACCACCTCATCAGATACGCGTACAGCATCAACCCATCAGACAACTACGAGCCAACACTCAACGTAATGTACTGGAAAGACAAGAAAAACGAGGTAGACTACATCGTAAAAACAGGAAACGAGTATCTAGCCTTTGAGGTAAAATACACGGAGAAGTACTCAAGCGATGACATCAACGGCTTATACAACTTCACGCGACACGGAACAGAAAACACCGGTATAGTAGTAACCAAGGAACACTTAGGCATCGAACACACCGTAACAGCAATTCCCGCAGCGTTGCTCCTACTACTGACTTAACCGTATGCTGCTGTTGGCTCTGGGCTGTTCTTGTATACCTCTGATTCGTAGATTATTCTCATGATTAACCCGTACAATGACCGTAGGTTGCTGGTCTTCAAGTCATCACCATATAGATCAGTATCCATACGAACCATCTTCACAGGCACCCCATTCCAGTACAGAGTCAACTGATAAGCAGTCGCTGGATCAACATACACATCCGAGCCCCAAGGCGTATAAAACACAGGATACCAGTGAAAACCAATCTCCCCCATCCTCTCCAGTATCATCGCCTTATCCTCGTCACTCAACACCAACACCAACTCAATAGGCGGATCAGCCACCATATCCTTCCTGAACACATCAACCCGGGTATCAAGCCTGTTCACAGGATCAATACCATTCCCCTTTACCCCAAACAAGAAAACAACATCCACCCCAGACACATCACCACTCTGGATAACCATCCAAGAAACAACAGTAGGAACATGCCAAACAACTATCAAAACCAAAAGCACTATGCCATATCGGTAACGCTTCCTGATATCAGCCAACCCACTCACCACTCCAAAATAAACACGATTAATTAAAACGTTATTTCCACCTAACAATACTAAAAAAATGGAAGAGGGAATTAATAGTCCTGATAGTAGCCTAACCCTGCCGAACATGGGGAAATATAACTCACACCATGTAGGTCTGCACCCGGATCGTTCTCCACTTGCATCACGATAGCGAATGCGCCCCAAATAACAGGCCCTATCTCTACTCCATCAGCATCATACCAGATACCATCAATCAACACATCACCATTGATTGGAGAAGGAGTCACAATCTTAACGAAATAGTTCCACTTGACTAACTCACCCGTTTCATCAAGGTACTCACCTGATTGATGATTCGTCAACCAAGCACCACTATCAGGATATCCAGAATAACCAGGATGTCTATCCAGATACCCATCCATATCATAGTCCTTGTTGCTTATCCATGCATCATTCCACTTCATGGCGAGGGTGACATCACGATAAGGCCAAGCCCAGTGACTAGCGGCACCCGGGTTCTCAGCTAGATAAGCCTCATCATCACCAGTCCATGGCGGATACCCTGCGCCACCAGCATAGGAGTTATAGTATGACCCTCTGAACATGTGTCCCTGATAATTATAGCCATAATCATCAAACCCAGTGGGGATAAGTTGCCCAGCTAAGTAGTGTGTATCGCTA
>JAOZIG010000031.1:0-945 GCA_026014515.1 Candidatus Bathyarchaeota archaeon
GTTCGCGAATCTCTATGGATTCTGTCCGCTCTCTGATGGGCAGATCAACCTAGCCATCAAACAATTCTTAAGTTTGGTGAGTCTTGAGTACATCCATGTGGTGGTTGACGCAGCCGGCTTGGTCATAGGTTTTGGCATCATGGCCCCTTCCCTCTCCAGAGCCATGCAGAAATCACATGGGCATCTGTTTCCTTTCGGGTTTATCAGGATCCTTCGGGCTATCCGAAAGCATGACATACTGGATATGTATCTCATTGCTGTAAAACCCGAATACTTGGGCCGAGGAGTGAACGCAATCATTCTGCATGAAGGCCTCAAGATAGCAATGAAGAACGGAGTACAGTATGCAGAGACGGGACCTGAATTGGAGTACAACAACAACGTACAAACCCAATGGAAGAACTTTCATACTGAACAACACAAGAGAAGACGTTGCTACATCCGCCCCTTATCATAAAATAGACACCTTTCCATCTTGCATATATACCAACGGATATATATCTCTGACTTGAAGTGTGTCTTTCATCGTTTCTCCATCAATATATTGGAATACACGTTGCAGAAGCGGTTTTCACAATATGTTTTGAGGTTTTATTAGTAATACGTTAGTACGTATTTTACATTTCATAAATTCCAAACACAACTTTCATACTTAACAAATTTATCTTTCCTAGATTGGAATTGACTTTAGAGTAACCAAGACCTACGATAATTATGAGGTGCAGGCTGCAAAAGAAGATAGATGGACACCTGGTTGTAGTTGGCAGTACGTACCTCCAATTCCAAAAGGAGGAATTCTGTATGAAGAAAATCGTTCTTGTTCTTATGGTCCTTACGATTTTGGGCAGTGCACTCTTTGCCCAGGCTTCAGCCGAGACTAAGAATCCCGTGCTACGAATCATCACCTGGTCAGGGTATGCCCCGCAGGAACTGCTTGATAAGTTC
>JAOZIG010000031.1:955-1775 GCA_026014515.1 Candidatus Bathyarchaeota archaeon
GGTGACCCTCAGCAACAACGAAGAGATGATCAGCAAGCTCAGAGCAACCCGTGGTGGTGGTTTCGACCTCGCACAGCCCTCTCAGGACCGCATCTCCTCTGTCGTTGAGCAGTACGCCATCTACCAGCCCATCGACTATGCAAGAATTGATACTGAGCAGATTGATGCTTCCCTGCTTGAAGCAGTGAAGAAAAACACCTTGGTAGACGGAAAATCCTATGCTGTTCCACACGTATACGGAACTGAGGGTTTGGTTGTCAACAAAGCCTTGGCTCCTGATGTAAAGGACTTCAAGGACCTTCTCGATCCCAAGTATGCAGGCAGGGTATCCTACCGTCTTAAGAGACCTACCCTTATTGGAATGGGATTCTCTCTCGGCTACGATCCCTTCGCGCTCTACGACGACCCAGAGGCATATCAGGACTTCCTCGATGAAATGGAGAAAGTACTCATCGCTGGCAAGCCTTCAGTAAAAACCTATTGGGATAACGGAGACCAGCTATTGCAGTCACTCCGCTCCGAAGAAGTCTGGGCAGCATCAGCATGGGAGCAGGCCGGATGGAAGCTTCACGCTGAAAACCCAAATATTGACTACATCGCTCCAACCAGTGGAGCTCTTGCCTGGGTCGACACCTTCGCCATTCCGGCAAAGAGTGAAAACCTTGATGCAGCATATGCGTACATCAACTTCATGTTGGAGCCTGAGAACGCTGCATTCTTCACCAACCGTGAAACCTATGGAACAGCCTCCAAGGATGCTGTGAATTATCTTGACCCTGAGATCAAGGCAAATTTTACCCGTGGCCTACCTCCTGAGGTA
>JAOZIG010000393.1 GCA_026014515.1 Candidatus Bathyarchaeota archaeon
TATACAAGACAAAAAACACCGACAAAATTAGATACCCCCAGAGCCACCATCTGTTACTTTGCTTTATCCCAGAACAAATTAATCCTAGAAACTCTACTGGAGTATCCTATTGGAGTGAATAAGATGCCTGCTTATGTAATCGCTATGATGAATATCCATGACCCAGAAACTTACCGAAAATACACAGACAAAACCCCGCCCACAGTCAAAAAATACGGGGGGAAATTCCTAACCCGTGGAGAAACAGTAACTACCCTCGAAGGAGAACCATACACGGATAGAATGGTCATCCTAGAGTTCCCAACCACGAAACACGTAGAACAATGGTTAGCCGACCCAGAGTACCAAGCAGCAGCAGAGTATAGAAAAGCAGCTTCAACCATGGGACGACTACTAGTACAAGAAGGCGGAGATAACACCGCTAACCCAGATCCCAAACTCTAAGAGGGGAGGGGGGGTACCCACGAAAAAGCTTGGAAGCAGCTTATTTCTATGAAAGAACCCCCAGAACAACCCAGATCGCTTCTCAATAAGTGTAAAAAAGTGTATCAGTAACGGGGTTTAACGTACCAAAAACCCGAACAATAAGAAAAAAGATCAACCTGTACAAACGGTTTTAATCACCAACAACCTCCTCAAATAAGAGAAAGATGTCTGGATCAAACAAGAAAATCAAAGGATGCGGGTTCCACCACCTATCAATGAGCGTAAAAAACCTTGACGAGTCCATAAAATTCTACGAAACACTAGGATTCAAAGAACGAGTATCATGGGGAACACCACCCAAAAAAACCGTACTACTAGACACAGGCGACGGCAACTACTTCGAGATATCACAAGCAGAATCACCCAAAGAATTTGAGGAAGGTGTATTCAAACACATCGCCCTACGAGTTGATGACTGTAAAGCCGCCATTGAGTTAGCAAGGAAGGCAGGAGCCGAGGTAACTGTAGAACCAAGGGATGTTAACCTGTCCAGTGAGCCATCTATACCCATACGGATAGCCTTTTTCAAGGGACCAGACGGCGAACTAGTAGAACTATTCCAGAACGAAGAAACCTAAAAGAATCAAAAAAATTCTGATTCCTAGGTTCATACTTTTTTGGAGTACAGATACCATCCTGCAAAGATACCCACTACAAAGACAGTAACAACGAAATATGATGTCCAATAATTAGATGAACCCGTATCCCCCTCTTGGATATCATCTGATTCAGCCTGAGCCAAATATTCTCCCAGACTTAACCTGAAAATATATCCATCCGTGTTCCCAGCGTAATCAGCCATGTATGCATCATCTGATGAGGGCAAGTCTGAGGACGTGGTTTGAGCCACAATATACACGTACCCATCATCAATAATACAGTCCCAAGGATGCTCCATCCCATCCCCACCAAGATACGACGCGAAAACATGGTTCCCATCCTGATCAATCAATAGCAAATAGATATCGGTCCCACTTCTCTTAGACTCCTGAAAACCAGATACAACCGGGAAATCACTAGTATCAGCCATACCAGCCAGTAGAATGCCATCATCCTCGGCAACACACAATCTATTCAAGGTATCCCAACCACTATAACCCAGATAACTGCTGAACACCAGAGAATCCCCCTCAGGTGAAAACTTAGTATAGAAACCATCAACCTCCACCCCGCTATACTCTAATTGATATGCATCGACCGTGGGAAAATCAGGAGACCAAGTCCTACCAGACAATATAGCCGATCCCTGTGAATCCACAGCTAACCCAAAGCAGTCCTCCATATCTGATCCACCCAGATAAGTGGAGTACTCAAGCTCAAAGTCCTCACTAAAACGGGTTAGAAAGATGTCTCGCTCTGATCCAGTTATACTGGACTGAAATACAGGTGCATAAAGGGAATCAGTTCCCGGAAAATCACTACTATGAGTATTCCCAACCAAGAAGTAGCCATCAACCGGGTTGATCTCAATATCACCTATGCTATCTCTGTCCGAGCCACCGAAATAAGATAGATAATTAATCTGGAAGCTCTGAGGGTCAAGCTTCAGTATAAAACCATCCGCAGTTCCCCCAAGACTATCCTGAAAAGCATCACCCGTAACCGGTAAGTCATCTGAGTCAGTATACCCTACAATAATTACATCCCCATCATCACACACAATGATATCCTCTGGCAAATCCCCCCCAGAACCACCAAAATAAGAAGACCTCAGTAACTCTCCACCTATATTATAAACAGCAAAAAACGCATCCCCTTGACCTCCAACATAAGAAACCTGACCCACACCACCAACGATAGGAAAGTCCTGAGAGTTTGTAGCGCCACATACAATGATCTCATCACCTACCAATACGCCTCTCTCACAGTCTTCAAGCATAGAACCACCGATGAAAGTAGACCACATTAACTCTCCCGTGGCTGAGAACATGGCAACGAACCCATCACCACCATAGTAAGGAGGCTCCTCCGGTTGTACCCCACCCGCATAGCTTGGCTGATAAGCTTCTTGGACTGGAAAATCAGGGGAAAAGGTTCCACCCATAACGATCATATTGCCATCAGGGTCCAAGATCAGGTCTCTGATATCGTCCATTCCGGCTCCACCCAGATATGACCCGTAATAGTAGCCTTCTAGCTGTGTTTCTGGGGAGACCAATAATCCAGATGCCATTGTTGGAGTGAGGAGTAGAAATATGATGCTTACTATGGGGTGCTTTTTCAAAGTTATCAAAGATTCATCCTTTTTTATAGATTAAAACATCTGTTCAAGACCCTTATTGGAGACTCATAATCCATTTATAAAAACCAGAAACAAATGAGATAGCCTCAAATAGGTTATAGTTTGATCAATTTCCGGTATCTGTGAGACCCATTATATTATCACTGGATGAAGGCACCACCAGCGCACGAGCAATACTCTACGACGAAAACCTAAACCCCATCACCACAGGTCAACGCGAGTTTACACAAATATACCCAGAACCCGGATGGGTCGAACATAACCCACTGGAACTATGGCAAGCACAACTAAACGCTGTAAAGGATGCCTTGAACGCCGCCAACCTAGAAACATCCAGTATCTCCTGTATTGGTATCACTAATCAAAGGGAAACCACACTAGTCTGGGATAAAAAAACAGGTAAACCAATCTACAATGCAGTTGTCTGGCAGTGCAGAAGAACCTCAGACACCGTTGAAAAGATCAGAAACCAATACAGTTCCATGATAAAAGAAAAAACGGGACTCATCCCTGATAGCTATTTTTCAGCCCCCAAGATACAATGGATACTGGACAACGTTGAAGGTGCCCGTAGAAGAGCAGAATCAGGGGAACTCCTCTTCGGAACCATAGACTCATACCTCATATACAGACTCACAGGTGGAAAGATACACGCCACCGATCCAAGTAACGCCTCCCGCACCCTCCTCTACAATATTAAAAACTGTGAGTGGGACGCTGAACTCTTGGAAATCTTCAACATACCCGAGTCAATGCTTCCCACTGTACTTGACTCCAGTGGATTATTCGGATACACAGACCCAGAAATATTCGGAGAGAAAACACCCATCACAGGATGCGCAGGCGATCAACAAGCAGCCTTGTTCGGACACAAAGCAGTTGAACCCGGTGACTTCAAGTGCACCTATGGAACAGGAAACTTCCTCCTGATGAACACCGGAGACCAACTTGTTGAAAGCGAGAACCTGTTAACTACTATCGCTTGGAGCCTCAATGGTAAGACTGTTTATGCCTTGGAGGGAAGTGTTTTCACCACTGGTGCTGCGGTTCAGTGGCTCAGAGACGGGTTAGGAATCATAGATTCAGCTAATGAAACCGAAGAACTCGCCGCATCAATCACGGACAATGGTGGAGTGTACATCGTACCCGCATTTACTGGACTCGGAGCACCACACTGGGACCAATACGCACGGGGAACCATAACTGGACTAACCCGTGGAGTCGGACGAGCTCACATTGTACGTGCGGTACTCGAATCCATTGCTTACCAGACAATGGATCTAGTCGAAGCCATGCAAAACGACAGCGGCTTCACCGTTAAGACGCTGAGAGTTGATGGTGGAGCAACACAGAACACGTTCTTGATGCAGTTCCAAGCAGATATTCTAGGCACACCAGTATACAGAGGCAAAAATATTGAGGCAACTGCACGAGGAGCAGCGATGCTCGCAGGTCTAGGCTCAGGTGTCTTGAATAGTGTAGATGGTTTGAAGGACGCTGATGAAGGAAGATTATTCCAACCACGTATGAGTGAAGAAGAGAGAACTAGGTTAAAGAAAGGCTGGAGAACGGCTCTAGATAAAACTCTATCTCGTTAATCTCTTCGTGGAAATGTTTTAACCCGTATATTGTCCTTCATTTCATATGAAACCTGATTCATTCAAAGGAATATTATGTCTACCAGTCACCCCCTTCAAGAACGATGAAGTCGATGAGCCAAATATGCGAAGAGTCATAGAGGCAATAATCGCTGATGGCTGCGATGGACTAATACCTACTGGCGCAACCGGTGAGTTCACACATCTGCTTCACCCTGAGCGTCTCAAAATTTGGGATATTACCCTAGATGTTGCCAATAGCAAGGTACCGGTTATGCCGGGTACTGGTGCGGTAACCACCAAGGAGAGCATCCAGTTCACGAAAGAGGCACTGGACATGGGCTGCGATGGTGTTATGCTTAGCCACCCTCTGATGCAACAGGCGACTGATGATGAAACATATCGTCACTTCAACATGGTAGCCAGCAAGGTGGACATACCCATCATTCTCTATAACAATCCCTATTTAGGCAGGACCATGAGCCCAGCGGTAATTGAGCGCCTAGCAGATGAGTTCTCAAACGTGGTCAGCTACAAGGAAGACGACTTCTTCAGCCTACGATACAACGAGATAATTAGGCGCGTCAGAAATAAGATCAGCATATTCACAGGAAGCCCATCCGCTTACCTAGCTTTCCTGACACAGGGCGCCCACGGTGCATTGATAGCAGAGTTCCAAGCATTCCCACACCTGATCCTAGGCTTGAAGAAGAACTTTGAGCAGGGAAACCACGAGAAAGCATTGTACTATCACGAGAAGATCGTAGAAATGTTCAGTATAATCGACAAATACTTCGTCGGCGCCAGCTTCTGGGGCAGATACAAGGCAATCTGGAAACTCAGGGGAATCGACATGGAGTACGATGTCAGGGAACCTTACACAGCCGTAAAACCCGAACAGCTAGAAAACGCAAGAGAAGCCTTCCTAGGACTCGACGTAACAGACAAATGGTACGTAAACTAATCTTATCCCTTTCTATTTTACATAAATATCTGAGGTTTATTCTCGGATATTTTCTCGAATATACTTGTGATACTCTATTACTTGGTTATCAGTGAAAGGATTTACAGCTTCAATCTCCCTTACTTTTCCTATCTCCTTGTCCATTGTGTATATAATCCTCGATCCATGGCTTCTACAAAGGGCAATCAATACCCCATCCCATGACTCAATGTTATAGACTGTGGAATAGTCTAAGGCATCAGATACGTTATTTATCGACAAGTCCCCGTAAAGGGCATTCGATTTTGTAGCGAGTACGCCTTCAAGAACCCTCCTTACTGCGATACGAGATGCTTTCAGATACCGAGTTGTGATATGATAAGCGCCTACAATGGCGGATAAGGGAATAGCCGTGTTTCTCTTACCTAGAAGGGTTTCTGATAGAAACTCTATTGATGCATCTTTTAACGGGTTGTCAAAACAAGCTGGAACGATGATGCTAACATCGATTACGCCATCAGAGTAGACCGAGTTTCTTTCTTGCATACTCATCGCTCATCCATTTACCGCTTGACGGAGAGTCTTCTGTGTTCATAGGAATTGATGTCTCTCGTGTTACCTGTGCCCAGTTCTTTACTTCGTCTTCAATTTGTTCGTTTATGGGTTCAAGGACAAGTTTTTTTCCATCTTGGTATATCGTTAGTCGTCCCCCCTCCTTTATCCCTAGATTTTCTCTTAGGTGCGAGGGTACCACTAGCCTTCCTTGCTTATCAACACTGACAGATTCATCCACAGTTTCCACCATATGGTGAAACTCATGCCATAAAATAAGTGTTATGAGAAAAACTACACGACTCTATTACCAGGTTCATCCCCATTTAGCACTTTTAAAACACCTTCAGCTACCTGTAGCGCCATTCGTTGCATTCCCTCAAGGTTGCTGGCTCCAAGATGAGGTGTTAGTATCACGTTATCCATCTCACACAATGGGCTGTCTGTAGATAGTGGCTCGTTCATGAATACATCAAGCGCCGCTCCACGAATCTTACCTGATCTCAGTGCCTCTATGAGTGCTTCCTCATCAATTACCTTGCCTCTCGCCGTGTTGACGATATAAACCCCGTCTCGCATCGAGGCTATGTGTTTCGCTGAGATGAGTTTCATGGTCTCTGATGTGGCTGGGATATGTATGCTGATAATCTCACTCCATCTGATAAGTTCATCAAAGGTCATCCACTGAAACCCATACTCTTTCTCCTTCTCAGGCTTTCTTGTACGACTCCAGTATGCTATCTCTGCTCCGAAAGCCTGCATTCTATGGGCTGTGGCTTCACCAATCCTACCTAAACCGATGATTCCCACTTTTTTGCCTGCAAGTTCTGCTCCTATGAGGTCGCTGTATTTTCTGCTCCATTCCCCGGCTCGGACCGCTTTATCAGCGGAGACCACGTTTCTGAGTAGTGCTAGAGTTAGCGCCATAGCCATCTCAGCTACCGTCACAGTCAATGCATCAGGAGTATTGCAGACGACTCTTCCAAGCTCCCGTGCTGCCTCTAAATCCACATGGTCACAGCCTATGCCGTGGACGCCTATTGCTTTGAGTCGTGGGTTCTGCTCCATGAGGCTTCTTGTGATCTTTATGCTTCCACGGGTGATGAGTCCATGAGCTTCCCCTGCTTTCAATGCTAGTGTGTTCTCATTACTTCCCGGTGGTAGTTCGATTACGTTTACGTCTCTTTCCTTGAGGTACTCTATTCCCATCTTGTTGATGGGCTCAGTAACAATTACGGTGAATGACAAACCAGTTCAGGAAAACAATGTAATGTAAAGGGTTAAGGTTTAAGGTGAGGATTCGGGCGTCTGCGTCCTCTTCTGGCTCCCTTCTGAGGCTCTTTCTTGGCTCGGCGGAGGCTCTTGTCAAGTGCCTCTACCAAGCCGTCAAAGGTCTCCATCAATCCCCAGCCTTGGTTCTCCACGTTATAGCTGACAGTGGGGCCGATGGCTCTGGCTGTGATGGTGTATCTTGTGCGTTCTCCCTTGTTGCGTTGGGACTTGACCTTGACGCTTACCTCTGTGATGTCTTCTCTTATCTTCATGGATCGCATCACTGTTCGCCTTATCTTGTCCTCGACCACTGCGCTTTCAAAGAAGTCCTCCCCATCGATTCCCACAATGTAGACTGGAAGAACCTCTTCAGGCTTTACGCTGTGTATCACTGCTAGTAGTTCTCGGTGAGTGATAATGCCGTGAAGCTTTTCCTCATCAGCCACGAGACAGTATTTCTCATCCATCTTGTTGATCTGTTTGACAACCTCCAAGACGCTAGCATCCGGTAAGACTGTTAGGGGCTGTTTATTCATGAAGCCTCCAACTTGTCCCGGGAACTTGCCGGTTTTTTCGCCGCTTCTATCCCCTGTTGTGGTCTTGTTCTGTACTGTGATGAATGTGGTGACTATGTCTTCTCCAGTGATGATGCCGACAAGCTTCTCTCCATTTGTGACCGGTATGTGGCTGAAGCCTTTGTCAAGCATCATACGTCGCGCGTGGGCGATGGGTGTCTCCTTTTCTATGGTGAGTACCGGGGACATCATTATTTCCTTGGCTTTAATCTGCTTCAGATCCGGTACATCAGATAACTCGGTGGTAATGTCCTGTTGACTCAGTAGAGTGATTTCTTCTCTTGAAACAACTGGGATAGCTGTGATGTTGTTCCTGATGAGTATATCAACAGCCTCAAGTACGCTGATGTTGGGTGAGACTGATCCTACCTGTTTCCAAATCGACTCGATCTTCGTGTTAGCCGGTTGATCTACTCCGAGAAGATCACGCATAGTAACAATACCATACCTGTCTCCACTGGCTGCGACAGCTTCGTTTCTTTCGGTGTCCTTGAAGACTCCAAGTATCTTGCTGGCTGGGTCTTCAGGGTTGAAGACGCTTCCAGTGTGAACTTTAAGTTCGGATAGATTACTCTGGGCTAATTCTTCTAATGTTTTTGTCACCTTAATAGAACCCGTATAATCTATGATGTTTGAGGTTAAAATAGGTTGCATATTTGGGTGGATACCTTTAAAAATAGTTCAACATTAGAACCCAGAACCCTATGTGTACCTTTACAATGATCTACAAGTTGCTTGAAGACTACCCCATCATAGCCCTTCACAACAGGTACCTCGGATTAAACACTCTTGAAACCCCGCCCAAAAGAATAGGTAATGGTGTCTATGCGCCTATTGATTATGACTCACAGGGCACATGGATCGGGTTCAACAAAGAAGGACTTTTCCTCGCAATCACAAACCAAGAAACAGAGACCATAGAGAACCCTCAACGGAGCAGAGGCTTACTCGCGGTTGATATTCTACGCGAGTGCAAAACATCAGCCGAAGCAAAAGAGTACCTCATGAACCCAGACATCAGACCCCAGTACCGCCCCGGAAACTTTATTGTGGCTGATAAACGAGACGCTTGGCATGTATTATGGGATCATGTGACTACTTCTTGGCGGCTTATGCCGGGTCCATACGCGATGGGGGTTGTAACCATGTATCCAGGGATCACGATGAATGAACGTGCAGAGAAGATTGGGCCTGATTCTGAGAAACGTCGTCGTAGGGCTTTCCAGTTGTTGAATGGTTTCCAACCAGAGAATATTGATGCTGGTATAGCGAAGATGATGAAGGTATCAACTGACCACGAGTATGGTAAAACCACTGCTTCCATTTGCTGGCACAGCGACGAGTTCAAGCAGACAAGTTCAACGATAATGGCGGTAGCCTCTAATCCAATGCTCTCACGGGTGCTTTATTGTCCCGGGAACGCCTGTGAGAGTCACTTTGAGGAGTACAGGGTCTCATTCAACTAGATTTATGAGTCCAACCTCTTCAGCTATCTTCTTGGCGTCTAGTTTCTCGGTTAGGCTCAGTCTTCTGTTTAGTTGTGGGTGTTTTGATGCACGCCACTCTGGGTGGTACTGGAACATGAGGTTTACCCGTGTTTCTGGTCCAAGGTTGTCATGTATCCATTGAAGAATGGGGCGTGTACAGCATTCGTTATGTCCGGGAAGCACCAGTACCCTGATGATGAGTTCACCATACTCCTTAGCCATCAAATGATTGCGTGTAGCTACCTCCCAGTATCCTGGTGCGTCGCTTATCTCCTCTGCGCATTGGTTGTTACCATATTTGAAGTCAAGCAAGTATAGGTCGATGAATCCAGCGAGAAGCTTCGCTGTCTCTTGGCTATACCAACTGTTACTGTTCCAGACTGTAGCGATGGGCTTCTTTACATGGTTGAATGTCTCAAGCCAGTGCCAGACATATGGTGTAGGGTCTCCGCCCACCATGTTGATGTTTCTACAGCCTTTCTCGGTTAGCTCAGTTACCTGATGTGCCATCATCTCTGGTGTTAGACTGTCACCGTTACTGTGCCATTGGCTGATGTCCCAGTTCTGGCAGTGTAGGCACCGTATGCTGCATCCACCTGTAAATATGGTGCCTGATGGGACGAGTTCTGGTTCCTCTCCCATATGGGGGAAAGCCGAGAACATGCTAAAGTTGCGTCCAGCTCTACAGTAGCCTTTGTCTCCGTGAAGCCTGTCTGCTCCACAGCGTCTTTCACAGAAGATACAGCTCTGCATCAAGCGGTGTGCAAGGAGAATCTTGAGATCATGGAAACTGTTGGTGGTTTTACGTGGTTTGCGTTTGATGTTTGTCTCAGTTTCGTTATATGTTTCGAGGAGCTGGTCATGTTTTTCCCAGAGAGTCTCTGTTGAATCTCTTCTGCTGTACTGGGCTTCAATGGATTGAGCGATCATGTATTTTGGGTATTTTTTCCCCTTGACCACATCAACGTAACGTGGTAGAGCTGTTTGGACACCCGGTAAATCTAGTATTCCCTTAGCATCTGGTCTGGTTGTCCACATCAATAAAAATACTTGATTGGGTTGTGATAAGGATGACGCAGCTAAAAATCAAGGAATACTCGCGTATATTTCTGGGGGAAACACCTGTCAATAATCTCTGTTTTGGCAGGATTCACCTTTACTCGTCCACTTGATACAAGTTGATTAATCGACCTGTAACCAACATAGAGTTGTGTGAACTCTTGTATGTTCATCTCCATGTCGGGTGTGGAATTGGTTTTTTTCGTCACTGATGCCTTTCCTTTGTTAATTTCTATGGTGAAGCAGCTGTTATTCCATTCCGCGTTTGGGTCGTTGATGCAGAGTGTGAATGAGTCATCTATCTCCGTAGGATAGTCGAGGTTTTCCAATGCCTTTGCCACATCTACGATTCTGAACATGAATGCTCCATGTTGTTCGTAATGGACGTTATTCGTCCATTGTTCATGGAAGTAATCTGTGATTGGCTCGTCTCCAAAAGGCTTCCAAGTGAATGTCGGACACTGATCACCATGCTTCTTGATATAATCCAGTATGGTGAGTCTGGCTTTCTCTGTCTCAGCGACCAACTCCATAACCCTGAGATGAGATTTACCATCTTTGTTCTCCAGCCTCGATATGATATAACCAACTATTTTGTCTCCATCCATAACAGCCTGAAGGGTATCTCTGTCACTAAACAGGAATCGACTCCAAGTAGCCTGCTTCCCTAACTGGATGAAATTATATCTGGAGCCAACACGATCCCTGAGTTTCTTTACAGTATCATATGATTCTTCTTCTGGGATTGGCTTCATTGGTAGCGGCTTGAATCCTTCAGGTAGTCTAATGTTGTTTGGGTCAGCAGTGAGTGTCATATTCATGGCGCATGTCTCGTAACCGTATCGCCTGTAAAACCCGAACTTGAAAGGCTGTAATGCAGAGACGTATATTCCACGTTCACGCATATCAGATAGGCTTCTGACAAGCATCTTACCAACATATCCCTTTCTACGATACTGAGGATATGTCGCGACACAGGAGACGCCGCCAAGCTTCATCAATTTACCCCTGATATATCCATTGAAATCATCTACCACGTAGGTCGCAACGATCATATCGTCCTCAACGATACATAGATTATTACTCCAGTCAAGACCTTCTAGCACTTTTTTCCAGAAACGATCATGCATCAATTCTTGGTCTTCCCAGAAACAGAAGGTCTGTATGGCTTTGAACTCCTCAAAGTCTTCTTGTGTTAAGGGTCTGATGCTCATAGCCCTTAGCATATCTGTGTCGCCTATAAGGTTCATGATCGGGTAACGATTATTATCTCGGTTGTTTCTTTCATAGTGAACTGGATTGGAGTCACGGTATACACAGGTTGAGGAAAACGGTGTCAGGTGCACCATATGTCCACATCAGTGCGTATTAGCTGAGGGAAAAAGAGGAATCTGTTATACTAAGGAGAACCAAGGTGGCAAGATCATCGATCTCAGCTATGGTAGAATCAGCGCGTTAGCCGTTGATCCCATCGAGAAAAAGCCATTAGCCCACTTTTATCCGGGAAGCCTAGCGTTAAGCATCAGTAGCATTGGGTGCAACTTTACTTGTCCTTGGTGTCAGAACTATGGTTTGAGTATGAGTAAGATCGATGATGTTCACACACGGTTTATGGAGCCTGAGAGTGTCGTTGAGATAGCGTTGGCTCAGGAGTGCACCAGCATCGCTTATACGTATAATGAGCCTGTGATCAACCTCAACTATATCAGGGATACCGCTGAGTTTGCCCATGAGTCTGATGTGAAGAACGTCTTGGTGACCAACGGATACACCAGCATACCAGCCTTCAGTGACGTAGTCGGATATATTGACGCTGCAAATGTAGACTGGAAGGGCTGGAACCCCGAGTTCTACAGGAAACACTGTGGCGCAGACATGTACAAGGTGGTTGACGCTACAGAGTACATGAATGACAACGATGTGCACGTGGAGATAACCATCCTAGTCATACCAACAGTCAACGACGACCCAGACGAGATACGGGGAATGGCGGAATACATCCGAATGAACCTAGGACCAGATACACCCCTCCACATCAGCCGCTTCTTCCCCATGTACAAGTTCCAACATCTACCCCCCACGCCAGTCGAGACGCTGATGAAGGCAAAGAAGATCGCATTAGAAGAGGGGCTACGCTATGTCTTTGTAGGAAACGTGAGGGGAGGCGGAGAAGAAGACACAGTCTGCCCTAGCTGCGGTGAACACGTAGTCAAACGCAGAGGATACACCATAATCGATTGGAGCCTAACCAGTGATATGCTTTGCAGTAAATGCGGTGAACCCATACCCATCATAGGTCAACGAGAAAACCATGGATCATTCTAGCCGATATTTCTTATACTTCCCAGCATAGACCGCCTTATCCAACACACACCCCTCCATGGCGGCTGTCAAACTCTTACGCGTCGCCTCCGCTGGTTCTATATCGAGCATCTTATCCAAGGCATATAATTCAAAGACGTAGAGATGTGTGCCAGTGAGGGGATCTGGACCCATATACCCTGTACGCTTACCCCATCTGGTTCCCTGCCGTGCCCCGTTTTCAAGCTCATATGTCTCAGGTAATCCTTCAGGCAACCCGCCTAGTGCTGGTGGTATATTGTATACTATCCAGTGATCTATTGTGCCAAGTCGAAGCCAATCCGCTGGTATACTCACATCATACATGAAGAGCACTAATGACTCTGTACCCTCCGGAAGCTCAAGCCACTCTATCTCTGGTGAGACTTCTTTCCCCTGAGTCGTGTATTTACGTGGCATCATGCTCCCGTCTGGGAACCCCGGTAATTGAAGAATCATATGTATATGAAACCCCTTGAAGGATTAAGCGTATGGGCAAGTTTTATTTCTCGTCCTCTGCCTGATCACTTATTCTAAGGTGAACACATTGAGCATTGAACGAAAAGTAGTATACTGGGAGAAACCCGGAAAAGAACACACAGAGGCAACCCTAAAAATCGCGCTTGAGGCAGCGAAAGAAAGAAACATAGACACAGTACTGGTCAGCAGCACTACAGGATATGTCGCTGAGAAAGCAGTCGAGATATTCAAAGACAGCGGACTAAAGCTGGTTATCGTAACCCACGCCACAGGATACAGCGAGAAAGGCGTCCAACGGATGCCAGACGAGACCAGAGCACGACTCAAAGAGGCTGGCTGCGAGGTTATCACATGTACTGATGTACTCACAGGCGCAGTAAGCGCAGGCATTGGAAGGCAACGACCAGAGAAATCAGACCCACAAGAGGGAAGACTACCATGGATCGTACCCCCGCCGAACGTCATAGTAGCAAACACCCTACGCCAGTTCAGTCAGGGCGTCAAGGTATGCGCCGAGATAGCCATGATGGCTGTTGACTGTAACGCTGTGCCTTCTGGTGCGAAGGTGGTTGCTGTTGC
>JAOZIG010000014.1:0-3375 GCA_026014515.1 Candidatus Bathyarchaeota archaeon
TATCATCTCACAGTGAAGCTCACAGTCTTGCTGTATTCACCATATGCATCTATCTCAAACTCTTTTACGATAAAGTAGTTACCCGGCTCAAGACGAGTGTATATTCTTTGATCATAGTCTCCAATCAAGGGTCCTATTAGTATTTGAACCGCCGCCCAAGCCGAGTTTTCGGGCCACTTGAACTTCTCGATGGTTCCATTATCATACTCCCTGAAAATACCATAAGGGGTTCCAAAGCTAATCCATCTAAACCCATAGTTGTGAATAGTCATCGTCAAGTCCTCATCATACCCGACTGTTTTCTTATCCAACGTTAAAACAACCAAATCAACAGGGGCTCTGGTCAATCTATACCCGAGTATAGCTACATTAAACACCAGTATTACTAAGATAAGGTTCAAAATCATACCCTTAAAATTACGTTTAGACAATTTACTCACTCAATAGTCAGATCAAATACGTAGCTTGATTCCCCGATACCCTCAACGGTCCAAGACTTTATCACATTATACTTTCCCGGTTCAAGGTCTGTGAATATCTCCTGAGACCAAGACTCACCCTTGGCTAGTATACCTACCACAGCTGGCCAAACAATATCAAGTTCTATATCTTCAGTCCTACCATCATCGTATTCCCTCATCATCTTGTACGAGTAACTAAAGAGGACCGTGCGTGCCCCATTGTTTTTGATTGTAAGGGTTACCTGTTCGCCTCTTTCCACGTTCATGTCGCTTAACGTAACGTCAACATCTGATTCAGGGCCTCTTCTGAGCCTCCAACCAACGAGAACTCCACAGAGGATAATAATCAATATCGCTCCGATTACCCTGTTTCGGCTGTTAAACGCCATAAACAGTAATATTATGATGAATCTAATAAGTGACTCTGAACGATAAGACTATAACTTCCGGCTAGCCAATGAGTTCTGATGCTAGCTGAACGAGAAGCCGCCAAGTACCCGTTCCTCAAGGTAGGTTTGAACCTGCTTGAGGCACTGGACCTACAGCTTGACGACCTCGCAGGACCCACGTACACCAAGATGGTAGACCGAGCCAAAGACAGGGTTATCCAAGCCATACTAAAAGGCGAGGTAACAGCGGAGCTAGCAGACCCACAAACCGAGTTACTGAGCTATCCAATCGCTGTAATGTTCGTCAGCCTCGTAGGCGACCAGTTCCTAAACAGAAGATACGCCCTCAGCGAAGCAGTAAGAGCCTACAACCTTCTCCAACAAGAATACGAGGACAAACTCATCCAGATCGCATCAGAAGAGTTCAACTGGGAGATACGCAAAGAACCAGAAAGCCTCGACGGCGTAATGCACAACCTCAAGATGATCTTTAATGACTACCTTCGAGTAGCCGCAGGATTCCACGAGGCTAAATGGAAGCTGGTAAACCGCAAGATGGAGAACGGCTGGGTATCACTAACTGGTGTTGAGGCTGCCCGTCTGCTTCAGGTTGAGGTCGAGAAATGGGTAAACGAGCGAGTGGCGACACCAAGCAACTTCCCGTTACCGAGACCCCTTGAGATTAGACTAGATGAGATACGCAAAGTATTCGCGGAAAACCGGTCAAAACTCAGCGGAAGCAGTCTACCTGATGAGGTTATCAATGAAGCCTTCCCACCGTGCATCAATTACTGTCTTGAGGGGTTACTTGCTGGGCGCAGAGCAAGCCACATGGAGCGATTCGCATTGACAAGTTTTCTCGTGAATATTGGTATGCCCATTGACCAGATGGTGAGCTTCTACACTGATGTAACCGACTTTGACGAGTCCTTGACGCGATACCAGATAGAGCACATCGCTGGACTGAAGGGAAACAGAACCAAGTACACTCCACCCACATGCAGTACATTACGGACCCATGGAGTATGCAGGAACCCGGATAGTACATGTAAGAAAATCTCTCATCCTCTGAGCTATTACAGGCGCAAGGTCTGGGTTATTCAGAAGCGTGCCGAGGAAAAAGCCGCAAGGGAAGCCCAAGAAGCTGAACCTCTAAATAAGACCACAGAAGAATAACCTGAAATGGATCAAATATCTGAGGAGAGGCAACAGAAACTCAAGGCAGTCGGGCTGCACTATTGCCTATGGTACAAAAACGTAGTAAGATACAACAAACCCGCCTGCAGCAAATGCATCCACTCCACCTACCCCAAGCGGTAACCAGATTTATACCACCAGCACATTATTGAGATAACATGGAAGAGCCGTGGGGGAGCCCAGACTTCGTAGCGGAACAATTCAACCAGTGGTACCGCCGAAACAGCTCCAAGATACCAGCCCCAATAGGAATAGCGCAAAGAGAGTTTGCCTTCATCACATTCCACGGCAAAGGCATGCATAGACACATAGCGCTACCCACCGTAGAAGATATGCAGCGATACCTACGAAACACTGGACCCATGCACAGCTACCACAGCAGCAGCTACTACAATGATCCTACGGCTGATATGAGCCAGAAGGGCTGGCTTGGAGCTGATCTGGTCTTTGATATTGACGCTGATCACTTTGACTTACCATGTCAGAAGGTGCATGATAGGTGGTGGTGCCGAAACTGTGACGAGCATGGCACAGGGCATCCTCCTGAGATATGTAAATGCGGTAAGGCCCAGTTTGAGACTGAGACTTGGCTCTGTGAGAAATGTCTCCAAGCTGCAAAATACGAGACCCAGAAACTAATGGACATACTGATCACGGATTTCGGAGTAGAGATTGAACACCTTATCACCAACTTCAGCGGTAACCGAGGCTACCACGTACACGTCCACAGCGACACATTCAAGCCACTGGACCAGAACTCGCGACGAGAAATAGTAGACTACATCATGGCAATCGGCTTAGAAGCCGAGTACCAAGGCTTCAGCCGACGCAACATAGGAGCTAGGTCGACTTTCGCTGAAGGTGGCTGGAGAGGCAGAACGGGACGAGCCATCTATGATTACCTGAGCACGGTCTCTGAGGCTGAGGTAAAGGCGTTAAAGCTGGGGAGAAACACCACCAAGAATATCGTGGAAAACAGGGATGAGATACTGGACACCCTAGTAACAAAGCACCCCAGCAACGTCATACCCTTAATCGACCCAAAAAGCCTAGACAAGATACTGGGAGAAGCCCTCAAGCTACAGGCATCAGAGATAGATACAGTAGTAACCACGGACATACACCGCCTCATCAGGATGCCAAACACCCTACACGGTAAGACGGGTTGGCAGGTTCAGAATATACCATATGGTCAGTTGCCTAGTTATGATCCTTTGATGCGGGCGGTTATCATTAGAGGTGATCCTGTCCATCTTGAGTTCAAGCACGCGCCGAAAATCAAAATACTAGACACAGTGTATGGTCCATATGAGGAGGAGGAAGCCACG
>JAOZIG010000014.1:3385-13551 GCA_026014515.1 Candidatus Bathyarchaeota archaeon
AGGCGGCATTGTTCTTCCTATGCAAGAAGGGAGCCAGAGTAAAACAATGAGAACACGATATACCCGACTCCACGCGGCATGGGACAAGGAGACAAAAAAAGAGAACCTCCAGAACATACCTGACGACTTTCTCCATGAGATGAAAACCTACGTCCAGCAACTCAACAAGACCACGGCATCCACAGACACACTATCAGGCAGCCTCACCACCACTGAACGCAGATACGCAAACCAGATGCTAAGAGAACTAACCGAGATACGGCTAAACAAGATAATCAAGAGCGAGGTAAACGGGCTTCCACTGGACGCCCAAGCCATGACCCCCGAGGAACAAAAGCTTCACAGCAACCTAAGACAGCTTCTCACAGGGTACAAACAAGGGGCAGAACTACCCACTCCTAAGCCAACTCCAGAGCCAAAACCACGCCCCAAACCAGAGAGAAAAACGCCCACACCTCCACCTAAGATAGAGGAAAAAGACACAGAACTTGTCTTGGTCCGGTTTCTTCAGTCATTACCCGCGATTATGGGTATTGACATGAAGGCGTATGGGCCTTTCCAGCCTGAGGAGCTGGCTAATATTCCCCGTCAGAACGCTGAAAACCTCATCAAACGAGGTGTAGCAAAAGCGGTTCAAGCCGATTAACCACCATACTCTTTATACCCAGCCACAGAGTAGTCAGTCTGCTCTCCTTAAGAGTTAAACCTAATAAGGAGAGACATGTGTAAGCTGGTAGAATAACAATGAAGGTACCCAAGTCCATGAAGACTTACTGCCCCAAATGCAAGACGCATACGGAGTTCACGGTCAGCATCTACAAGGCCGGGAAACGCAAGGGCGCAAAGAAGGGTGAACGAAGGCAAGCCACACGTAAGAAAGGCTATGGTGGCCAAAAGTTCCCTGAGCAGCACAATCAGGCGAAGGTCTCAAAGAAACAAACACTGGTTCTCAAATGCAAGGAATGTAGCTATGGCATGATGCGCAAAGGTATGCGCGTAAAGAAGCTGGAGGTCGTATAAGATGGCTGAATGGGAACACCTTATACCAAGACCAACAAGCAGGTTCTTACGGGTACGCTGCATAAGCTGTGAATCAGAACAGATAGTGTTCAGCCACAGCAGCACTGAAGTACAGTGCCAAGCCTGCGGAGAAACCCTCGCGGAACCCACAGGCGGAAAAGCAAAAATCAACGGCGCAGTAATCGCCGTACTAGGGTGAATTAAATGAGTCTAGGACTACCAGAATGGCCAGAAGTCGGCTACGTCGTAATCGCCTCAGTGAAACGCGTTGAATCCTACGGAGCATACGTTGGACTCGACGAGTACGGGGGCAAGGAAGGTCTTCTACACATCAGCGAGATCAGCAGCCGATGGGTAAGAAACATCAGAAACCACGTCAGACCAGGTCAAAAAGTAGTCCTACAAGTACTCAGAACCGACCCAAGCAAGGAACAAGTAGACCTCAGCCTCAGAAGAGTCAGCAAAGACGAGAAACGCAAAAAACTCGAAGAATGGAAAAAGGAGCGGAAAGCCGAGACTCTGGTCACACAGGCAGCCCACGAGCTAAACCGTGACATAACCGAGTTCTACGAGTCCGAGCTAATCAAGATAGTTGAACACTATAACAGCCTATATGATGGGCTTGTGGCGGCTTCAAAGAAAGGACCATCTGCTTTAACCGAGGCTGGTGTCAGTGATGATATAGCCGAGATTCTAAGCATATCAGCCAAGGACAAGATAATCATCAAAGGCGTCACCATACAGGGTGTCATCCAGATGACAAGCCTTGGGAGCGAAGGAGTCGAGGAAATCAAGATGGCTTTCATTGACGCAGCTGGCGTAGCAGAGGAATACGATGCATCAATAAACATCTCAACAATGGGCGCCCCCAAATACAGGATCGAATTAACCGCTGAAGACTACAAGAAAGCCGAGTTAGCCTTGGACAAGACTGTTAGCAGCATTCAGGCAAACTGGGAGAACGTCGAAGGGACATTCACCTACACGAGGGACTAGCCTTGGTCCAGCTTCTCAGAAAATGCAGAAACTGTGACCTTTATACAATGCAAGACACCTGCCCAAAATGTGGCGGAGACGCAGTATCGCCTCATCCAGCAAAGTTTAGCATGGATGACAAGTATCGTAAATACAAGATTTTAATGAAAAGACTAGCAGAAAATAAGGAATAACACTCAGATTTAGCTTAATCTGTGGAAGCCTTTTTACATCGTGCTTCCCAATTAAAAACTCGATAACAAATGGTAAAGAGCTATGTTAGAATCTATGGTCCTCCACTTCTAAAGGCAATCAAGACCCTTGAAGGCGTCGCCGTAGAGATGTCCAATAAGACAGAAGTAAAATTCAGCCACAAATGTGTGCCCTATCCAACTAGGCTGCAGAGCGACAAGAACGACTGGAACGCCTACTTGAAGAACATGCAGAAGACCTATCAGGACTGCTATGAGCCAGAGAAGATCCTCAGCGATGCATCCATGACTCTGGGTGACTATGACTTTGTCTTTGAGTGGACAAGCAAGCCATCAATCGCTCAGATCGAGAACTTGATCGAGAAGGTTGACGCTGCACTCGCGGGCCTTGGCGTAATGTATACTCTGACCACAGAGTAAACACATTATTTTTCATTTTTTAAGTAAAATTTTTTCAATGAAACCTACTTATCACTGTTTTTCAGATAAAATAAAAATAAAAAAGAAAAGGGAGTTTATTCGTTTTGTCTCTTTTCAGCTTGCATCCGCAGAGTAGACTCCTCGGCTAGTTTGAGGGCCTTTCTCTCCTGTACTTCTTCGTAAACAATGAAGCTAGGCATGATGACCCAGAGGGCAATCATGACCCAGAAAAGAATAGTATCAGTATCCATTCTAATCTTCCTCCTCCGTGGCTTTCTTACCACCTAGTACGTTGAAGATGCCCTGTATTCCAGAGCTGAATCCTCTCTTTACTGTGGTGGTGCCTCTCCAGTCAACCTCGACCTCTTCCTGTACCATCATCGTGTAGTTAACTCCAGGGATGTATAGTAGCTTCTCTGGGATCAATCCGTTTGGACGGAACATGATTACCAAGATAAGCAATACACCCAGAAGAACTGCCTCGAAGTAGGCAACTGGGAAGAAGAAGACTGACTGCAGGAACCATTTGTTTACAATGATTACACGACGCATAGCGGTGATCAATGCACATCCGAGGAATGTTCCGGCGTTGTTACCGGGGCCACCAAGGATTAGCATTAGCCAGGGCCAGTATGTCCAGAAGGCACGCTGGTAGTTCGCCTCGACGACGAAGCTGAAGTAGAAGGCTAGGAGTGTGCCGCTGAGTGCTGTGACTCCGCTGGCGAACATCAAGATGTTTCTCCTGATTCCTACTACGTTCTTTCCAACGCTTCCGACTGTGATCTCGTTCTCACGGATAGCTCTCATCAACCTACCATAGGGGCTGTTCAGCATTGTTCTGAATATGAAGAAGCTGACAAGTCCAATGAGTAGTGTGATGACTGCTGAGAGAACCGTTCTGTCCCCGGGGTACCATTCGAAAATGTTCGGGATGAACATTCCTAGTGTACCGCCGCTGATTGCGGGGATGTTCCTACCAAAGATCTGTGCAGCGTCCGCCATTGTGATCAATACGATCATCAGGTAGGTTGCCCTGAGCCTGATAGCGGGTAGGCTGATAACCCAGCCAATAACTGCGCCCAAGATTAGTGACATTGCGAGGCTGAATAGCAGCATGGACCATCCGAACATCGCGTGTGTCGCGATATAGTCGTTTGTTAGGTCAACGTTCACTGGGTTGTTATAGACCCAGTCAAAGTCTTCCGCCCATGGCTGTAGCTGTACGCCTCCAGCCTCAACCATCGTGAAGATCAGTCTGGTTGTAAGGGCGCTTACAGTGAAGCCGCCTACGATAACCTGTACCGCGCAACCCATGTTTGGGATGCCCGCGTTACCGTACTGGAAGTTTAGAGCCATTGCTACAATGACGAATAAGCCGAAATACATGGCGATGTCGACGATCAGTCTCTGTGTTCCAGTGACTGCAGCGACGTTGCTTGTAAGTAGTCCTAATGCGATATCTTGTAGCATCTTACTCATCCTCCTTTAACAGGCCAACAGCTTTTCTGAAGTTTTCTCCAGTCTGTGTGGCCGCAAATCTTGTCCACGCTCCCTGTAGTCCCTCAGGCTCAACCAATAGGATTGAGACCAAGAAGATCATTGGGATAAGTGGTCTATACTCGCCGACCCATACGCCGATGAGCGCCTGTCCCCATGTTGTCAAGAGAATCTCTGACAACCCTACTATAGCTCCGCCGATAACGCTTCCGTAGATGCTGTTGAAGCCTCCTAGCAGACTACCGGCCATGATGCTTGATATGATCATGGCGCCGGACTGTGGAGTGCTTTGGAACCATAGTGGGATCATTGCGCCTGCGAGGCAAGCGAGTCCTCCGGTAAGGAACCAGCTGAACAACTGTATCTGGTTGGTGTTAATACCTAGAACAGATGCGAGCTCAGGGTCTTCTGCAGTCGCTCTCATGGCGACGCCGATCCTGGTCCTAGTAAGCATATAGTGTAGCGCGAGAACTGAGCCAATGGTCAGTGTCATTGACACGACGAAGATTCCTGGGAAGCCAGCGATCTCAAAGTCGCTTTCCTTCAGTAGGAACGCCATCGCGTATGTGCTGAACCTCTCCCTCAGATAGTAGGCGTAGATCTGAATGAACGCCGTGAGGAAGATCTGGATAGCCAGGGTACTGATGGTCAGTACGATGGCTCCACCACCCATTTGTACGAGTACATTAATGACCATCTTGTAAATCAACACGCTGATCAAACCTCCAATGATGAAGGCTAATGGGAACCCATAGTATGGTGATAGACCCCAGATTTTCGCGAATGTATAGCTTACATAGATTCCAACGCCTGCATATGTTCCGTGTGCGAAGTTAGGTACCTTCGCGGTCAGATACGTTAGTGTAAAGCCGATACTTAGCAGTGTTAGCTCCGATGCGAATACTAACGCTGCCATCCAAATTGCAGGGATTAACATAGCGTAAACCCGCTACGGTTGTGCATATTTGAGCTAATAATACTTTGCATATTCATTCACGTCCCCTTTAGAAAAACGGCTTTTTTTAGCGTTTTTTTGGAGGATTTAATCAATATTTAACCTCAAACAACCTGTAATCTTTCACCGTTCAGTTAACGCAAATAACTATCGGTAAAAACCTTATATAATGTAAGGAGAGTAATTTCTCTCTGCGACAAACCATAAGGTGAAGCAAGACTTGGAAATGAAAGGTAACACACTAGCAATTGTGCTTCTAGTCGTCGGACTTGTAGTCGGCGCTGGGGCAGGATATTTCATGGCCCCTAAAGAGCAGATAGTTGAAGATGGTGGTGACGGTGGAACCGTTACCGTGGAAGTTGCACCCCTCGCGGGAAAGAACATCCAGCTCGGCTATATCTCATCAACCACTGTAGGTCTAGAAACAGCAGTACCCCTAGTCGAGGACATCATGGCGGTAGACTATAATGAATACCTAGATAAACTCGGCATGGATACAACTGTTGAGTTCCTGATTGACGATGCTACTGGTCAGGCCGCGGTCCACTTGGAGAAAGTTCAGGGCTATAAGTCCATGGACGTAAACGTCTTCATTGGTGGCGGATGGTCAAGCCAGGCGCAAGCCGCACTCAGCTACTGTAACGACAACGACATGCTAATGTGGAGCTCCTCATCAACCAGCCCACTTCTCGCAATCGCGGACGACAACCTATACAGGATGTGTCCAACTGACTTGATTCAGGCACCAGCCATCGCACAGATGCTTTGGAGTGCAGGAATTGAGGCAATCGTTCTAATCCAGCGTGGTGACGCTTGGGCAGACGGTATCTACAACTACCTAGAGCCCGCGTATACCGCTAAGGGTGGAGTGATTCTCGAGAAGATTAGGTATGCTGGTGAGGCAACAGAGTTCGCTAACTATCTGCAGACAGCAGAAGACATAGCGGAGGATGCTGTTGCCACATATGGCGCAGATCACGTAGGTGTTGAGATTATCTCATTCTCAGAGTTCGTAGTCATGATTACTCAGGCACAGGACTTCCCAACAATGTATGGTCTGACTTGGTTCGGATCAGACGGAACAACCCTGTCCCAGCAAGCATGTGACGACTCCCCAGAGCAGGTAGTACACCTGAAGATACACAGCACATACGCAGCGCCAGCAGACTCAGACAAGTTCAACGACCTATACGAGAGATACTATGCACTTGTTGCTCAGCCATTCGGCTACTACAGTGCATGTAGCTACGACATCGGTTGGGTGCTCATGGAGAGCATGAACAACGCTCAGAGTCTAGATGCAAACGTACTGATCCCAATCCAGCACACAACCGCTTACAACAACTTTGGTGCAAGCGGCTGGAACCAGCTGAACGATGACGGAGACAGATATGGAAGCAACTACCAGATATGGAGCTACCACTACGAAGGCGGCGTAGTAGTGCCATACGTAACAGGACTATTCGACGGTATCACCGGACAAGTAACCTGGTACGTTGACCCACTCACCGCAGAGTAAGCACAAATCTATCCTTTTTTCTTATTTTTTTATTTTAACCACAAATAGAGCAAGATTGTATTGCATCTAAAAAGTGAGGGATTTTAACACTTATTTCCTTGAAAGAAACCCTGATTAATCTTCTTTCACATCTATCTAAACCCGGGTTTCTCAGCAAAATTATATAAACACTATGTGTGTGCTATATGGTTAGTTGATGCCGACATGTCGGAAGTACTTAAAATAGATAATGTTCACAAATTTTTCGGCAAGTTCGCAGCCAACGACGGCGTTAGCTTCAGTTTAAAGGAAGGCGGCATCTATCTGCTCGTCGGGCCAAATGGCTGTGGAAAGTCAACACTAGTTAACTGTATCTCAGGAATCTATGTCCCAGAGGAGGGGCACATCTACTATCGTGACGCAGACATCACGAGCGAGGACATGTACAAGATCGCGCGGAGGGGGCTTGTACGAACCTTCCAGATTGCGTCTCCCTTCCTGAGTCTCACGACTCTTGAGAACATGCTAGTTGCATTGCCGGATAACGCAGGCGAGAACATCGCACTGTCACTATTCAAGCCAACTTGGATCGATAGCGAGATCAGCGCGGTAAGACGCGCCACTGAGCTCCTGAAGGTTCTTGGGCTAAGACACGTATGGAACAAGCCAGCCAACACCCTAAGCGGTGGAGAGCTCAAGCTCTTGGAGATTGGAAGAGCACTGATGTCAGGTGCCGAGACAATTCTCCTCGACGAGCCCGTAGGCAGCATTGACCCTGTACTCTGTCACCAGATCTTCAGCCACGTATTGAGGCTAAGAGACGAGCTGGGAATCACATTCCTAGTTATCGAGCACAGGCTTGAGGTAGCTGCACAGTACGCAGACCACGTCTTCGCTATGGACAGAGGCATGCTAGTCACCGAAGGAACTGCAGAGGAAGTCTTCGAGGACGAGCGAGTAATCAAGTCATACCTAGGTGAGTAAGATGGGAAGCAAATACATACTTGAAACAAAGGGCCTAAACGTAGGCTATGGACCAATCCACGTCATCTATGACCTTGACTTCAAGGTCCCAGACGGAGAGGTAACCATCATCGTAGGCCCCAACGGAGTCGGAAAAACTACTCTACTGAAAGCAATCATGGGTCTGGCTACTGTCTATAGTGGCGAGGTCTTCTTTGAGGGCAAGAATATCTCAAAGGCTCCTCCATATGAGAGGACAAAGGCTGGTATTGGTTACATGCCTCAGACTGGTAACATTTTCAGCAACCTAAGCGTTGATGAAAACCTAAAGATGGCAGCCTATACCATGAGTGACCCAGACGTCATCCAAGACAAGCTAGAGTTCGTCTTCAACCTATTCCCAAGACTCAAGGACTATCTGCCACGTGCAGCCGGTACCCTGAGCGGCGGTGAGCGCCAGATGCTCGCTGAGGGAATGGTCTTGATGAGGGACCCCAAGATCATGATGGTCGACGAGCCAACAGCGGGCCTGATGCCCAAGCTGGTTAACGATGTCATGAGGCAGCTCAAGGAGATGGCTGATGAAACTGGTTTACCAATCGTATTGGTAGAGCAGCGTGCACGCCGTGCATTGGCTGTAGGTGACTACTCGTACATGATGCGTGGTGGTAGATTCACATTCGAGGGAAGCGCCCCCGACCTGTTGAACCACCCGTTGCTGAACGAGATGTACCTCGGAGCCGTTGAGGTCCACGACCTCGACAAGGTAAAGGAGTAAACCCTCCAACCCCTATTTTGTTTATTTCACTTACTAGATGATACTAGATTTGCTTTGCATAGTTTTATCTGGTTTCTATGAGACTTTGGGTTATGCGTTGTGTTTATGTTGTTTCGCATGCCCAGTCGTTGCATCATGTTGAGCGGCGTGTAGGCGGATGGTATGATACAGGGTTAACTGAGCTTGGGCGATCACAGGCTGAAAAGACTGCTATGTTTCTCGCATCAGAGGTAGATGGTGATGCAGTAGTTTTTTCATCGGACCTGAAACGTGCCTCTGAGACAGCGGAGATAATCGCAGGGAGACTTGGGGCTTCAGTTCAGTTGAATGACGGGCTACGGGAGATGAATTATGGTCTCGCCGGAGGTAAGTCCTTAGAGTGGGGTGATGAACATATTGTGCCTCAGCCTCTTGATGGTGACAGGATGAATCACAGGATATTTGATGGTGCTGAGAGTAAGCTTGAGTTAGCAGAGAGAGTGAACTCGGCTTTATCCAGTATTTTGACTGCATCTGTGGAGAATATTGTTGTTGTGACTCATGGTTTTGCCTCGACGTTTGTTGTTATGGCTTGGATGAGGATTCCGGTTGAGTATCTTGGGTATGTTAATCTTCCTTCAAAGCCCGGGTGTGTATCCAAGCTTGTTGAGGATGATTTCTTTGGGAACCGTGGGGTAAAGTATCTTTGTAGGACGGATCACCTTTAACCCCATCCGTTTGTTCTATTTAACATAAAATATATTCTAAATAGCGCATATATGTCGTAAATGATTTATCTTTCACCATTATCAGTTAAGTTCATCATTGGTGTAAAAATATGGAACTTACGGTCAGAACTGCTTCCCTTGATGACGTTGAATCTCTTGTAGTGATGAACAAACACTTGATCGAGGATGAGGGTAGCAGGAACCCGATGGATATGGAGGAGTTGAAACATCGTATGATAGGGATGATTGAAGGTGAATGGAAGGTGTTATTGATCAACAATCAGACCGAAGATGTTGGTTATATGGTATACAAGGTATCTCCCGATGAGTATTTCCCGGAACAAAGCGAACTCTACATCAGACAATACTTCATAAAGAGACAACACCGGGGCACAGGACTTGGTGCACAAGCATTCAACTTTATCTCCGAGAACTATTTCCCTGAAAACACGACTTTAACCTTGGATGTCTTGGAGATAAATCCGGGTGGACGCAAATTCTGGGAAAAAGTAGGTTTCAAACCGTACCTTACTCATATGAAGAAAAATAATGACCCCTAATCAATACTCTGTGTTCCCATTTCTTTTGGAATGATTGTCTCGTACGTCTCATGTATGTAATCAACGTCTTTCATGGATATTGTTTTCACAGAGACTGGGTGGACATCGATTATGGTTTTATCAACATGCATCGTTGATGGGTCAAACCAGAACATGTTTTCCTGCTCAGGGTGCCAGTAGAGGTACCACCAGACCCATTTCTCATCGACAACCTCTTCACTTGCGAATGATACATGTCCTTCTATCTCGTAAAAGTGGCGTTTTTCCTTGTCAGGGAAGAGTATCAATGTTTTCGGGTTCTTTTTTAGATCGGTTACTTTTCTGGTGTTTGTGTATGTTGGGAACCACATGGTTGCATATGGGTTATCGTTGTAGTTTGTCATGGGTCTGCTGTGGGGTTCGTTGTTTTTCCCAAAGGTTACCATATAGACAAGTTTTGAGTTTTTAAAGTCTTCAATAATCTCCTTTTTTGTTTTTAGACTCGTTTTTTATGCCTTCTCGGTAATAAGGGTGTATTTGGGGAGATATACGGGTTTCTATCTAGTTTATACTAGTTTTCATATATTAACAAGAATCCATGT
>JAOZIG010000015.1 GCA_026014515.1 Candidatus Bathyarchaeota archaeon
CATACCCATCCGCCTTAACCGCCGTCATAATCAAGGTGGGTTCAGGCACTCTTCTTCTTACTTCACGCATATTATGTTCAAGATGGTCTAGGTTTACTTCTGCCCATACTGGGCGGATACCGAGCTTCTCAGGAATCATAAGAACTGATACGCAGTTCAGTGGTAAAACGGTTATCTTGTGGCGCGGTCGGCAGGATTCGAACCCACGACCCCGGGTTCCGAAGACCCGTGCTCTATCCACTGAGCTACGACCGCAGCAACGATACGTGCCCCGGTGGATACAAAAACCTTACTCAATAACCTACAAATACGTGGCTGCCGAGACAGTATGCAATAACCGTGGGCTTGATGAGATGAGCAGTCAGAGAATAGTAAGAAGAGCAGAGATCAACGTATTCATACACGCAACAGAGGACAGAGCCAAGGTAATCAAAGCCGTACATAACCTATTCCCGTCAGGTGCAGAGCTTCCGATCTACACGGAGACCAATCTGGAGGGCTATTTTGGAGACCCCATTACTACTCTTAGCTTTGTTGTGAAGAATAGGCGACCAGCGACCGAGTTATTTGAGAATATTTTGGCTAATCTCTCAAGCCTTGATTATGTTTCTTTGATGGATGAGTTGCCTCAGAGGATCGATGAAACAAAGAACCTCTACATTAGACTCGATAAACAGAAAGCATTTCTCGGAAAAGTTGTAATTGAACATCATGATGCGTTAAGAGTCAAGTTTGGTCTTATTGTGCCTCACAAAACCGACCCCGCGCAAATAGTCAAAGAATACATGGAGGAGAACCCCGTCTGAGACAATTCACCGAAATAGGTCTCAGACCAAGAGACACTGAGCAAGTGGTAACAGTTGCTAACATACTAGGGTACTCTCTTGTCGGGGTAGCTGGGAAAACTGATCTGGATGTTGTCACCCGTTTAGACCTTGACCCACAGAACCAGAATCAACTCAGCCAGAGTCTCAGAAGCAACCGCTGGCGAACAGAGATAATCGTGGTGAACTGTAGGAATAAATCAGTGGCGAGAAAAGCAGGGCAAGATAGAAGGGTAGACCTAGTAACCTATCCGGTATCCGATAAATGGAAACATAACTATCTTGACAGACAACAAGCTGGCTTGATGAGAGACTCAGGCGCAGGTTACCTTATTGACGTATCAAAACTGTTGGCTACTGATGCATATTTTTTAAGGAAAAACATCGAGTACCTCAAACGAAACCTGGGGATTGCGTTAAAACGAGACATCCCTGTTGTTGCTAGCAGCTTCGCCACTGAACCACTCATGCTTCGAGACCCATTTGGGTTGGCAGCTTTACTAAGCTTGCTTGATGTTGACGAGGACCATGCATTGGAGATGGTTTCAAAGAACCCAAACAATATGGTTACCCAGAACCGGGCAAAGCTAAAAGACTCATACATCCAAGATGGGGTATGGGTAATTGAAGATGAGTAAAGCAAAAGTCGACATACTGGTCCACTGCTTCTACCACCGCATGGGGCTCCACAAAGGACACCCAGTGCTCAGCGTAAGATGGCCAATCTCCTCTATGCCAAAGGACACGATAAACGAGGTCTATGGAGGAAACGTATTCAGTCTCGGGAGTACAAACACGGTGCTCATCCGCGACGAGGATATGAACATCATACTTGACCCTGGAATACTACAGCTTGGCAGATATGGTTCACTGAAGAAACGCCTTGAGGAGTTTGATCTGACCCCTGATGATATTGACTTGGTGATCAACAGCCACTGTCACTACGACCACGTTGAAGCCAACTATATGTTCAAAGGAAAACCATTGATCATACACGAGAAAGAACTCGAATACACAGATAAGCTCTACTGGCCCGAATGGCGAGAGGCCTTCCTAGGAATCATGGACATCAAACCAGTCAAAGGCGACCACAAGATCACAGAAAACATACGGGTAATCGAGACCGTGGGACACACTCCCGGAAGCATAACTACCCTAGTCGAGACCGATGAGGGATTAGTGGCTCTTGTTGGTGACGCTGTGATCGTCAAGGAGGATCTATTGGAGCTTCGTCCTCCGAGCGTCGTCACCAAGAACATTGAGGCTGAGGTAGCGGTGAACAGCTTGAAGAAGATTCGTTCACTGAACCCAGTGCTCGTGGTACCGGGTCATGACGCACCCTTCTCTCCATAAGGTTTTTAACAATCCTAGTGGGTAAGGGCTTAAGTGAAATAAATTGCCAACACACGGCTCATTAACCAAAGCAGGTAAGGTGAGGGCGCAGACCCCCAAAATTGAGGGTATTCCAAAGAAGAACCCCTCCCCACGAAAGAGGAACAGGAGCAACTACAAGACCAGGGTCTTGAGTGCACGAGAATCTCGTTACGATCGTAGAAACTAATCCTTTTTTAACCTCTTTACTTCTCTTTGAACCGCATTGCAACAGCAACAGCTCAGAGAAATCATAGAAATATTACTATCAAAACCAGACCCAACTAGACGTGACCTTGAACAAGCCAAGTTTGAGATCACGAGAAAATACAATTTCGGGTATATCCCATCGAACTCTGAGCTAATCGCACTACTAGAAGACGATGAACGAAAACGACTCATCCATATACTCAGACGTAAAGCCACACGAGCCATGAGCGGCGTCAACGTAGTAGCCGTAATGACACGACCCTACGCATGCCCCCACGGAAGATGTGCCTTCTGCCCCGGCGGACCAGACAACGACAGCCCCCAGAGCTACACTGGGCACGAGCCCGCGGCTATGCGTGGAGCCCAGAACATGTTTGATCCCTATGATCAGGTTAGAGCCCGTATTGAGCAGCTGGAGGCTATTGGGCACGTTGTGGATAAGATTGACCTTATCGTGATGGGTGGCACCTTCCCCGCCTCACCAATAGATTACCAGCGTAGTTTCATGAAGGGCTGCCTAGACGCCATCACAATGAAGCCATCCGAGAACCTTGAAGAGGCAAAGCTAAACGCTGAGGCAAGCGAGACCAGAAACGTTGGCATCACCTTTGAGACAAGACCCGACCAACTGGAGCCATGCAACATTGATGGTATGCTAGAACTAGGGGGAACAAGAGTCGAGATTGGTGTCCAGAACGTCTATGATGATATCTATGAGCTTGTAGACAGGGGGCATACTGTTCAACATATAGTTGATGGGACACGGGTTATGAAGGATGCTGGGCTCAAGATATGCTATCATATGATGCCCGGGCTACCCGGAAGCAACTATGAACGCGACCTAGAGGGCTTCAAGACAATATTCAATGATCCCCGTTTCAAACCAGATATGCTCAAGATATACCCAACTCTCGTAGTCAAGGGCACAAGACTCTACGACTGGTGGCGTAACGGAGACTATACGCCTTTCACAACCGAGGACGGAGTGAAGCTACTCACAGAAGTAAAACAAATGATTCCTCCCTGGATCAGGGTGATGCGTGTCCAACGAGACATCCCCCTCCACCAGATAGAGGCAGGGGTGGACAAAAGCAACCTAAGGCAACTGGTTAAGGATAATCTCACCGCGCATGGGGCAAATTGTAACTGTATTCGGTGCCGTGAGGTTGGTCACAGAGCCCGAGATGGAATCAATATAGACGTTGATGCCCTCAACATTATCCACAGAAGCTATGAAGCATCAGGGGGAACAGAGGAATTCATCAGCGCAGAAGACCAAAACAAGACCCTCATAGGTTTCATCCGACTCAGAGTGCCCGGAGAAAACCCCCACAGACCAGAAATCACAAACAAGACAGGGTTAATCAGAGAACTCCATGTGTACGGTGAGATGACCCCCGTCGGTGAAGAAGCACAGGACTGGCAGCATCAGGGATGGGGAGATAGGCTGATGTCTGAGGCGGAAAAAACCGCAAAGGAGCAATACGATATGAACAAGATGATCGTGATGAGTGCTCTCGGGACAAAACAATACTATGGTCGCCTCGGTTACAAGAAAACAGGCGTCTACGTGGGAAAACAACTCTAGTTTCTTGTGTATTCTTAAACCCGTATTCCCAAGTATTGCTATGTCTCATCCCGCTGAACTCTGGACATGGGAAAACTGCAAAGAAAAAATCAAAACACTATCGGGTAGAAACGGGTACCCAGATAACGCAATCATACCTTTTCTAGGGTATATCCTCGACACCCGTACTGGCACAATAACTGATACTTTCAGCGGAGAAGCTGTCGAATCTGGATCAAAATCATACCATAGCGTCACTCACACAATCTGTTACGTATTATCGGCGTACAGCGAAGCCCAAGACAAGCTTCCAACTGGCAAACCCATCACATCAAAACAACTAAGGGGAAACCATTTCGTCTGCAGAGGATACACAGGAGAAACAATCACCTTGGTGAAACATTTTGCATCCAATCCAGACAAACTTGTACAAGCTGTGGAGGTTCTTGGCGGTGAAAAAACTGATTTCCAGTTTGGAGACATAGCAGTCAAGGTGAATGTGCTTCCAAGGGTACCAATCACTATCGTAATGAGTCTCGCTGATGAGGAGTTCCCAGCTGAAGCTAGAATATACTTTGACGCGACACTAGAAAATTATCTCGACTCAGAACAGACCTACTTCATGACACATCTCATGGTTAAACGCTTAGTTGAGTTATCTGAGAAATCGGTCTCATTTCTGGAACTCTATTAACCATATTTTAATACCTGATGAGGTGTTTCTTTTCTCTGATTTATATGTCGGAGGACAAGCTTACCGGATACCGTGGACAACTCAGGAAAGCCCTCTCAGCAGCGGGGGTTGATATTGGCGATAGATTGGAGGTAGTTGTCAATAATCAGCAGTACCGGGGAAGCCTCATGCCGAGGGTTGAGACCTTCGACGACTGGCATCTTATACTCAAAATGGTCTCCGGGTACAATGTTGGTTTAGCCTACAGCGAGGATATGGTGATAAACAAGGTAGGCACCGCACCCAAACCAGAGTTCAAACAACCACCACTACCCAAAGCAGAGGCGGGATTACCAAAAGTCAGCATCATCAGCACAGGTGGTACCATCGCGAGCCGCGTAGACTATGTGACTGGTGGTGTCGTGTCTGCGATGACGAGCCGTGACCTGTTGGCTATTGTGCCTGAACTCGTTGAGGTGGCTGATGTGGACGCTGATATATTGTATAGCGTATTCAGTGAGGATATTGGTCACAAGCACTGGTCTGGAATGGCAAAGCGAGCCTATGATAAGATAAAGGCAGGCGCAGATGGCATCATATTCACACACGGAACAGACACCATGGGGTACAGCGCGGCAGCCATGAGCTTCGCAATACAGAACCTACCCTGTCCCGTGATATTTGTTGGTAGCCAAAGAAGCAGCGATAGACCCAGCAGCGACAACGCCACAAACCTCATGGGCGGCGTCTATACCGCAGCTCATGCTCCTTTCGCGGAAGTCTGTGTAGGTCTCCACGAGAACACAAGTGACGAGTCCATCAGCTATATCAGGGGTACAAAGGTCAGGAAATGCCATACAAGTACACGTTATGCTTTCCAGCCAGTGAACGCGTTCCCAATCGCCAGCTACAAGGATGGTGGCGTCGAGATGATCAACCCTGATTATCTCCCAAGAAGAGACACTGAGCCCAAGTTGCTTAACAAGTTCAGCGACAAGGTTGCGCTGGTAAAGTTCCACCCAGACATGGACCCAAGGCTCCTAGAATATTATCTTGATGATGGCTACAAGGGCATGATCATTGAGGCAACGGGACTGGGTCAAGTGAACCAGACCCTATGGCCCGCTGTGGAAAGAGCACGTAAAGACGGTGTCTTTGTTGGTATCGTAAGCCAATGTATCTGGGGTAGGGTCAACCTGAACGTTTACAGTCATGGTCGTGAGTTGATTGACCGTGGCGCGGTTCCCATGGAGGATATGCATGGTGAGACTGCGTTTGTTAAACTCAAATGGTGTATGGGTCAAACAGATGACCTTGACGAAGTGAAGAAACTCATGCTCACAGACCTTGTAGGCGAGTTGAATACAAGGACACCATACCTAGGGAGGATGGGCTAATGGACTACAAAAAACTAGGCTTGACCGTTGGAATCGAGATACACCAAGAACTCAACACAACACACAAGCTATTCTGTAGTTGTCCACCCAAGATCAACAAGGATGAACACGATTTCACATTCACAAGAAAACTCAGACCAGCCCAAAGCGAGCTAGGGGAGATAGACCCAGCCGCCCTCTTCGAGTTCCTGAAGGGAAAGAAGATCATCTATCAGGCAAACTATGATTCAAGTTGCTTGGTGGAGATGGATGAGGAGCCACCGGGTCCAATGGACGCAGAGGCTCTAGATATAGGGCTGCAGTTTTCACTACTCACCAAGGGGGCTCCCGTTGATGAGGTTCAGATCATGCGTAAGACCGTAGTTGACGGCAGCAACACAGGGGGCTTCCAAAGAACAAGCGTCATCAGCCTAGGAGGCGAGCTTGAGGCAGCGGGGGCCACATATCACCTTGAACAAGTCGCCATAGAGGAGGATGCGGCACGTAAGATCGAGGAAGACGGTGATACAATCACCTACAGGCTTGATAGGCTTGGTATCCCCCTCATTGAGATCACTACAGCCCCCGAGATGCATACACCAAGACAGGTCTATGATGTAGCAGCCAGAATCGGCAGCATACTCAGAGCCACAGGCAGGGTACGCAGGGGCTTGGGTACCATCAGACAAGACATCAACGTCAGCATCATGAATGGAGCCATCATCGAGGTCAAAGGCGCCCAAGACCTTGGCATGATCGAGACCATTGTTGAGTATGAGGCACAACGACAGGCAACTCTAATGGAGATCGCTGAAACACTCAAGAAACGTGAAGTTAAAGCCGAGATGCTGACCAAGGACCTACTTGATGTCTCAGAGTTATTCAAAGAGACAGAGTCAAGGATACTAGTCAACGCCTTAAAGAACCATGGAAAGGTCTATGCTGTAAAACTCAAAGGGTTCAACGGGCTTACTGGTATGGAGCTTTGTCCAAACCGCAGACTAGGCACCGAGATGAGCGACCACGCCAAGTTCATGGGTGGAGTACGTGGTATCTTCCACACGGATGAGCTTCCCGGCTACAAGATTACTGAAGCCGAGGTAGCAGCGCTCAGAAAAGCTGTTGGAGCCGAGTCTGATGACGCTGTTGTTATTGTGGCTGATGCGGAGGAGAAATGTAAGGCTGCGTTGATAGCGGTTGTTGACCGTGCTAAACAGGCTATTGATGGTGTTCCCGCGGAGACTCGTTCTGCTAATCCTGATGGTACTACGCGGTTTACTCGTCCTCGTCCGGGTGCAGCTAGGATGTATCCTGAGACGGATGTTAAGCCTGTTCAGATTACCCCCGAGATGATCAAGGAGATTAAGGGACGGTTGCCTGAGATGCCTGAAGCGAAATTGGCTCGTTACCAGAAGGAGTACGAGTTGAACGAGAAACTGGCGACTCAGATCATTGACAGTGATTATCTGTCACTGTTTGAGAAGCTGGCAGCCGAGGGAGTATCAACAACATTACTTGCGGTTACTCTTACCGAGGACTTGACAAAGCTTAGACGTGACGGTGTTTCTGTCGAGGAGTTGACTGATGAGGCTATCACTGATGTCTTCATGATGGTTGAGTCAGGCACCACAGTCAAAGAATCGATCCCAGAGCTACTCCAGTACTTGGCTGAGCATCCTGATGCTGACGCTGAGACTGCACTGGATAAGCTTGGCTTAGCCATGATTTCTGAGGACCAGTTGAAGGCTATCATTGATGAGGTCGTCCAGAATGGCATGGATTTGGTTAAGGAGCGTGGCATGGGCTCTATGGGTCCATTGATGGGTGCAGCCATGAGTAAGGTTAGGGGTAAGGCTCAGCCGCAGGTGGTTCAGAAGCTGCTTCAGGCAGCTATCAAAGCTCGTATTGCCTAGATTATTCCTCCATATTTTTCTTCTCATAAGTATTATATTCGGTCTTACTGTCTATTATGAAGCGGATTTGTGTCAGTGATACCATGGTTGAGACCCCCTTCAAGATCAAGATACGCATCGGAGACGCCGAGGTAGAAGTAGGGGGCGAACGCGAAGAGGTTCTTGAGACCTTTGAGGACCTTGAATCCATCGTTGGTTTGGTCAGAGACGCTTTTGATATAACCGGCGCTGAGAAGAAACCAAACGGGAAACAGAAGCCTGATCCGAGCCAGTTCCCGAAGATAGCCCGGACAAATCAGTGTAGTGAGGCGGTTATAGCTTTGCTTCAGACTGAGTGGGGTAAGACTCCAAGGACTATTGGTGAGCTCAGGGAGGCTATGGAGGCTAACGCTGTGTTTTTCCCCAAGACGACTCTTAGCGGTGTCTTGGTGTGGCTGACGAAGAAGGGTGATTTGCGGCGTTGGAAGGACCCTAAACGTGGATACCTCTATGTGTTTAATGAGAAAGAGGAGTAATAATGCCTAAGCTTTGCATCAATATCGAGACAAATTATGGTACATTGACGATTCAGGGCGACAGCCAAGAAGAAATTCTTGAAGCCCTTGATTTATTGACAGAGGATTTCCTTGAACAGGTAAACGAGAAGGTTGCACTACTTGAGCTTAAGGATGTTCAGAGTGAACTAGACGGAATCGTTCGTGTAACCTCTGAGGGTCCTGTGATCGTGACCCGCGCCGAACTCAGCCACTATGAAGTCATCGGTCTTATACTCTATAGTATGCGGCATCATGAAGCCACAAGCAAACAACTCAGGGACAGGATCGAGGCAAGCGGTAAAGATGTGATTGTGCCTGCTAGGTTGAATGAGATGAAGAAGCGGGGGCATGTCTTCCGTCCCAGCGGTAAGGGTAGCGAGTATAGGCTCACCGCTAAGGGTCTTGAGTGGATGGAAGAAGAGGTATTGGAGAAGGTACGTAGAGAAGGTTAGGTCCTGTTCTCGTAGTCTTCCCAAAGCTCTGTTAATACTCTGAGGAGGCTCATGGTTATTGGTCTGCTGTCGCAGGTGTAGGTGCCTTCTTTGAAGGTGCTGCGTTGAACGAGTCCTTTTTCGACTAGTTTGGCTACAGCGCGTTCAGCGGCTTTGTCGGTTAGGTCTAGTTCTGCTGCGATTTCTCGTACGCTCATCGTTCTCCCTGTCTCTAGGAGGTGATGAAAGACAGTCTCCTGGCTTGGTGCTCTCTTGAGTTTCAAGAGTGCTTCGGTTCTTTCCCTTAACTCCCCCAGTTTCTTGTCTGACAAATCTATATCAAGCATCTATTTTGTGGTGATGATGTATAAGTCTTAGCCGAATCCCTACCCATATAAGCTGTGATGTGTCTTGTGTTGGGATAACATTGGAGTCTCCAAAGGTAGAACTAGTACAGGCAATCGAAGAACACGCAGCATTACTCGCGTTATGCAGTCAACGGGCATATGAGAAGGCATCAGAGGACCATGAGCACGAGGTTTGGGGTCCACGAGGCTACAAGTCCGCCAAAGACCAGTTATATTACATTGACAAGCTTGAGACCTATAGTATTGTCTATGATGAGATCATAGTCGGTGGATTAGTGATCTCAGATAACGGGTTTGGTGTGAAGGAGATTGTGCGTATCTTTGTTGACCCTGATTTCCAAGGAAACGGAATAGGATCAGCAACATTGAGCACTGTCATGGAGATCAGCGAAGCAAAGGCATGGACTGGTGGTAGCATCAAGTGGAACACCGCCAATCAGGGTTTCCTTGAGAAGAATGGGTTCAAGCGTGTCGGTGAGATCACAGGCGACGAGCCTTATGTCTGGTACCAGAAGACCCTAGTGGAGCCAGATTTCCCAAGCATCAAAGAGCTTGACGACTCTGTAAAGCGGGTTATTGTTGAGGGGGAGATCGTTGAGAAGGCTATTCCTAGGGAGGTTCGTGCTCGTCGTGGTTGGCAGAGTCTTATTGTGACTGAGGCGACATTGAAGGATGAGTCTGATGATGTGGTCTTGATGCTCTGGAATGAGCAGATCAAACAGTGTAAGGTTGGCGATCATGTGCGCATCGAGGGCGGCTACGTGAAGAACTATCGTGGTATGCGTCAACTAAACGTCGGCAAGACAGGAAGTCTAATCACCCTAGACTAGACGCCTTCTAATCACTAGAAGAAGCACCAGACACATTCCAGCTAAGCAAAGAAAAACTACCTCCCATAAGATATTGGGCTCCCCTCTGGTGTTTTTTACATATTCTGGGTTTTGAGGCTCTATAGAGTTGTTATGTTTGAGTGCTGTATCCACAACGATACAATTAGTGCTTGCAGCTCTCTGAGCTAGTATCCTCATTACAATATTTTCTAGTTTGTTTACATCTACGGAGTCCAGTAGCCTGTATTGATAATGATTCCCCATAATTCGATTATCTTCGGTTATTTCGTCACAGAAAAAGACGTACTCCATTCTAAGATAGAAGGTGGGAGATGAGCTTATCCCTATCTCGGAGCCCCCAGGAACTAACAGGTAAAGATCAGTTGTATTTAGTGACGGTGTAAGGTAGTCAATTACGTGGAAACCATAGTATGTGTGATCGGTTCCGATGCTTTTCAGCGTCACATTGGCGATGAATATAAGATCGAAAGCCTCAGCTAGTTGAGTTATAGTTACTTCATCCGCTTCACTGGATATGGAAGCGTTACAGCACATTGGAGAGAGCACTAATACGGATATGAATAGTATTCCTAAGCCTATGTGCTTCAATTTACTTTCAATATTAAGAGAAATGCTCGGGTTAAAAGCCTAGAGAATAGAACACCAGTGTTTTTTCGTCAAGAATCGTTGACGATCACGGCTTGAAGAGTCGCATCAGTATATCGTATGAGGTCAGGTTTGAGACATAGCCATCATTTGTATTTTCAACTAGACCATTCTTGTTTAACTCAGCTAGTCTTGCTCTGACTGTGCTTCCGTTTTCTCCGAGTCCTCGTGCTATCTCTATGGGTTTCATTGGGTGGTCTTTGAATGTGAGGTAGACGATTATTTTGAAGGCTGATGTGGTTGGGTCTATCTCGGCTAGCTTGGACTCCATTTTATTCCTCAAAGTACTGCTGTAGCAGCGCTAAGAGTATTGGTCCTAACTTGTACTTGTATATACCTCTACTAACTCGGTCAACAAGGTCCTTCTTGTTAAGCTGGAAAAGTGCTATGTTCACGGCGTTCACCGTGATCCCCAGCTTCTCAGCTATATCCTGTGAGGACATGGGTTCGCCGCTCTCAATGAGACACATTAATACGTCTCTTTGGCTCTCTGCGCGATTGAGTCCCTCAAACTCTTCCGCACCCATGTCTCATCACTCCCGGTTACTTTTTGACTACCGAGTATAAATGTGAGACGATTTCCGTGAACGGAATCAGGCTATAATAGCTGCTGTCATCATTCTGTTTCACATATCCCTTTTCCAATAACGTGCGTAACGCTGGTCTAACTGTACCCGCTGGGATGCCTGTCTGCTCTGAGATGTCTGTTGGCTGTGTGGCTCCCTTGAAGCTGAGGTAGACAAGTACCTTGAACTGACTTGTTGTGGGTGATATATCATGGAGTGCTTGTTCCCATTCCACCACTATGATTTCACCTGTTCCTCTAGGGCTGCTACGCGGTCCATTAGGTTTAGTAGGATGGCTGCTATGTTGGGCTCGTAGGTTCCTCTGCTTGGGCGCTCAAGGAATCCCTCTTCTGCAAGTTTGGCGAAAGCAGCTTTTACTGAGTTGTAGTTTGCTCCTAGTTTTTCTGTCATTTCGCTTGGTCCGAGGCTTGGATTCTTGAGGAATTCGCGAAAGACGCTGTCTTTTAGGCTTATTTCGTTTGACATTTTATACACGTGACATAGGGTTGTCACGTGTTTTTAACTTTACTTTTGGGGTGAAGTCGGAAAAACCGTTTTTAATCATATTGATAGAGCGCAATAATTTCTTACTATATAAATAAAACAACCATTATCAGAAATTACGCTCTAAACAACCGTATCGTTTAAATATCCACGAAAAAAAGTGTTGCATACACACAGGTTGCAGGAAAGAGACAACAAATGCTGGCGGTCAAACAAAAAACAATCAACGAAACAATCACCAAGCCCCCAGCACAAACCAACAACCTCACACTAACACTACGAAACCTCATACTATCTGAGATAACTGAGAACGTATTCAACGAGACACCAAAAATCAACCAGATAGCAGAAACCATCAGGAAAAAAATGGAGATAACACCACTCAGAAAAGAGGAAGACTACGTCCAAGTGCTAGGCGTTGACGCTGGAAGCCAAGTCATACCCCTAGCCTCCATGCAGTACGCGGTGATTGGGGCACTAGCATACAGTTTCCCCTATGGGCGAAGATACTTTGTTCAACCAGAATCACTGAGCCAACCATACGGTGACAGTCTGAACAACTTCAGGAGCCTCGTTGACATCCGACGCGAAGCCATGCTATACGAGACCGCATACGGGTATCTTGAACATTACCCCGACATAGAGGTGGTTTTCATAGACGGTCCACTTGCCTTTAGTAATTGGTGGGCAAAGGTAGGCGAAGAGTCTGACAGACAGCGGTTGATCAATGCCATCAACAAGCTTATAGCCATGTGCCACAGACTGGGCATCACTGTTGCTGGGGTAGTGAAGCGTCCGACAGCGCGTCATTTGGTTCATTTCCTCGGACTGGAGAAGGAGACGGATTACACTGATGGCTTCATCATGCTTCACGCGTTGGAGGCTGGTGAGCGTACAGAGGTCTTCAGCCCAAAGACTGGGCTCAGGATGGCGACCCGTCGCAGCCCCTTGATGGATGCAGTGGACTCACCAATCTATAGCAGTTATCTGCGGATTAGTAAGGAGTGGCAGACACCACCTATCAGGCTTGATATGCCTGCGTTTTGCATTGATGAGCTTGACAGGGTAGCCAATTATTGTTATGCGACAAGTTACTGGAGTGGTTTACCTTTGCCTATTGTGAAGGCTGATGAGGAGGTCAAGGTCACAAAGCGGTTTATCGCTGATGTCTATAGCGAGGCTTTGAGTCGTGTGGGTCGGGTTAGCGGTGAGTTTAGTCAACTTGCGCCTTTCTGGGGGGAGAGTGGATGGATGGGAGTATAAAGGTAGGGCACACGTACAGTAGTAGCGGCGAGTATGGTATCAACGAGATCACGATACTCATGCTTAGGAGTCTTGAGTTAGCGAAGGGTGACTTGGTTTTCATTAAGCACCCAAAGAACGGTCAACCCGTGGTATATCAAGTAACAAAGGTCTACCCCCATAAACGAGTCCGAGAATACGAGGAAGCCATGCTTAGGGAAGGCAGAATCATAGAAGATATCGATGACAGCACCCTCCACGGCATCGCGCATCAATGGGGTTGGCTGGACAACGGAGGCAGCCTACGGCCCCTCAGATACCCATTATCACCAAACACTCCTGTGTACCTAGCTGAACGAGACATCATATCCAAGTTCACCAAGCCAAGCGGAGAATGGAGAATACTCCTAGGCAACGACCCCAGCACAGACCTAGATGTTGAACTCGGACTCTATAGCCTCATACGCCA
>JAOZIG010000177.1 GCA_026014515.1 Candidatus Bathyarchaeota archaeon
GTGCGAGTATAGTCTTCTTCCGGAGAAGGTCAATAGGGTTGTGGGATTGTTTTTGGGAGTAAAATGGTAGATTATTAACAATATTGACAGTGGTCCAATCGGAGAGTAAATCTTACTGGATTATTGTTAAGGATACTATAGGATAAGTTACCTTGAAATTGAAGAGGTTAAAAGTTAAAATCCTAATATAACAAATATGAGTTGAAGAATATGGGTTTCTGCCAGAACTGGAAGATATTATTAAGAATCGGGCTGGTTGTGGTGCTGCTAATATCCACTTGGGCTGCAGCAATACCTTTTTCGCCTGAGCCGGTTTTGGCTTCAAGTGTCGTGGAGAATCTATTCTATGATTTAGCCACAGATTCACTTTCCGATTGGACCACTGTCAATGGAGGCGCAAATCGAAACGGAATAACAATCGAGAGCACAACAGATACTCTTTGGTACTATCGGAATGACCTTGACATTGACAATGATAAAGCATTTCAAATTGAAGCCGTAGTATCAGGTTCAACATTAGTTACAGACGAGGAGCTCGGTCCCCGGATGTGGGTAAAATTCCGCTACGACAGCATGCCCCCTGGCGAATACTTACATACCGAAGTGAGATTTTTAGTGCTGGGAGGCTCATACGCCATAGCCTTATTCGACGGAAATAGTGGTTCTCTCATGACCTATCTCGAAAAAGATTGGACACAAACGTCACCACGTCTTCGCGTGAGAATAAAACTCCAAGAGATAAGCGGAGTAGAGTATATTTTACTGCAAGCAGAGGAGTCTAACACTTGGGACAACCCGGCTCAGCCTAACAATCTAAATGACGCTAATAGCAGCCTGGCATTGCCCTTGAATACTTTCACTCCCGCCCCGAGTGACCATTGCGAGTTTGGTTTCGGCAATTTTCTAGCCCGAAACTATTCCTCTGATTGGGAGTCGGTGCACTTGACCGTCTGTGACGACGCTACTACCGTTCTCCCATACTGGCCAGCTGTGCCTCCAACACCAACCCTTACGCATGACGACAAGGGCATAGACAACCCACAGGGGATCGACTTTTCATGCGATCTAACCAGCAGCGGTTATCTAACTAACGACTCGGTTACACCAGAACTTGATGCGGATGGTACTACATACTATGGCGAAACAAGATTTAATCCGGGTAATGAAGCTTGGGACTTTGATGGCTTGAATGATGGTCAGACCGTGTACGGTAGGGTTGTGGTCGCCGATGTCTCAGGCCGCAGTACGAGTAGCCCTAACGCTACTGCTATTATTCCCAATCGTACAACACCTACTACTCCAGACATAGATGACATCCTCGCATTCTTTAATGATTCGGTTGCTAATCAAGGCCTCGTTGGTTTCGGTCCGGGCAATTCGTCTAAAGGGCGCCTAGATGCACTTAGAAACATGATTGAGGCAGCTGCAAATCTCATTGGCAAAGGACATATTGACGAAGCATATGCGTTGTTGCAAAACGTCTATCTTCGTTTAGATGGAAATCCTCAACCTCCAGACTTTGCTTGTGGGTCAGCGGTATCAGAACTAGTAAACATGATTCAGCAACTCATTAACAGCCTAGAAGACTAAGCCTCTATTCTCTATCCTGAGTCCAAGTGTTTTAACATAAATTAAAATACGTGACCCAAGCTGATTCTTAGATAAAAAAGTGGCAGCGGCGGGATTTGAACCTGCGACCAAGGGCTTATGAGTCCCCTGCTCTACCACTGAGCTACGCTGCCATACAAGA
>JAOZIG010000483.1 GCA_026014515.1 Candidatus Bathyarchaeota archaeon
TCATCAGCCCACTCAAGTAGAGTGTTATACACGTCACGCACCGAAACAGGAACAGACGCAGTCTTGACGTGCAAATTCTTACCAGAAAAGACGTCACGCAAATTAGTTCGCAAACTAGAGAAAGCCATTTCACTTCGAGTGTGTAAGTAAACTGTGATATGAAAATATACGTTAACGTGAACAGAGCAGTTAGTACTGGAAATTGTACAATGAGTTTGAATAAGATGCAAACAAAACGCTTAAGTGTATTCATTAGATTGTGACCATATGTGTGAGAAAATAAAAACACGTCTAAACTCTTAACCTTACCCGACGCAGGCAGGCCGCAGGTGGGTTGGCTATAGTGCCCCACCCTTCACTGTCCATTATTCGCGATGGACATCGCCGCTATGGAAATTCGGACTTTCGGAATGCTGATACCATCCACGGCATTACTAACGAAAGGTTTGGCTAAGGATACGCCTCAGTCGAGACTTGGCTACGGACGAACCGATATCTAGAAATGTTCAAATGGCTGGAATGCCACCCAAACACGTCTAGAGCCCTGGAGTTTATTACTCTCCAAGGTGCCTACACCAGAGTTACTAACTAACGCCTTCATGACGCAAACAATAAAATTCCTAATTCGTTTTTTCAGGCGGCATCGAGAAGAAGACGAGAGCACCAGCATTGTAAGGACACTGGTTTCCCCGAATATTAACACGAAAATCACTTTTGACAAAACGATGAAAATTCATCAGACCAGTTGGTGCAAGTGCTGCTTGAAAAAACGAATTAGGAAACGACAACTGCAACAGAGAAGTGCCTTTAGCGTTAGTGACTGACCATGGATTGCCCATGCGGATGATGTAAGGACGATTGAAAACTGACTCAGTAGTAGCGGTAACCGCGCGAGCATTGCGCTGCGACACAGAAGCAATATCAGACACAGGAGCAGGAGTTGTATCATTGATAACAACTTCTCGTGAGACTTCAAGACTAGTGTTAGGCTGCATCATCTGCACACACCGAACTTTGACAGGTGGTCCCGCAAAGTCTTCATCATCATCTGGTACGTCAACCGGATGACAACCCATAACTTCACAATAATAAGGATCATGAGTACAAGTACAACCGGCATTAAGACAACGAGCGAGCACATCACGATATTCAGAATGTTGGTGAAACAAATAACAGATGCCAGGCCGCTCAGAACACCAAGCAGGATGCCACTGAGCAACATAGCGGAATGGCGGACATTGTACAGTACACAGCTCATCACGCAAACGACCACACACATTACAATGACAGACAGCAAGCGCAGTATCGGCAAAATCAACATGAGCAGAATCAAAACAATCAAGAGCGACAGAAACCACTTGAGAATGTGACATTCCATGAGCAAGGCAAGGAGCATTAGGCTCCTCCTCCTGCTCGTGGAATTGAGCGAGAGAATAGACGAGGTGGCGTACGAAGTCAGCACGCCACTCAGAGAGACATCCATAACAGAGATACTGAGAACGGCACCCGTCATCACACTGACCAGGTCGAGCGTGACGACGAGAAATACATTCCACGTTATTTGGCAAAGAAATGTTCCAAAGAGGGTGCCACTCCACATGGAGCAACACCCTGTTACGATGACAAGAATCACACGGCATGGGATTGGTATGTACGACACGATTACCGTCCCATACAAGAGCATCGGAATGGTCATCAGCCCACTCAAGTAGAGTGTTATACACGTCACGCACCGAAACAGGAACAG
>JAOZIG010000294.1 GCA_026014515.1 Candidatus Bathyarchaeota archaeon
GCCAGCATACCTCTGGCATATTCTTCTGATATATAGCCAGTAATACCTTGAAGGTCTTTAGCATACGCACTACCCTTTTGTGTCAATGTAAAGTGCGCTGAATTTCCGACCTTGCCACTAAGCATGTGTTGGTTTACGATGCCTCCTGCGCCAAGTGCGTTCTTACCTGCCAGCTGTACATAGTTTTCTGTAGCATACTGGATCCTTGCGATTGCATTAGAGGTTATTTCTTCTACAGTCTGCGAACCGACAGTTTTGTCGATATCAACAATTCTGCCTCTGGAATCATACATCTTGTTTTCCAGTGCCAACATGTAGTCCCTACTTGCACGTTCTAAGGATTGAAGCACCCCTTGACTCTCCGTCGCTCTAAAGGACCCTTTGTCGAAGCCGATTCCTTCCTTGTAGATGTAAAGCTTGTTAAGTGCCTCTCCCTTGCCGTTTAATCGTACGTCGACCGGGAGTTCAAACCAGTATCCAGGGTTTTTGTTTTCAGGGTTTAACACGCCTCCGATGAGATCTTCTCTTCTCGTTACCGCATCAAGATTTGTCTTATCCATATCAAGAAGGAAGAAGTCTCCTGGACCATCGCCTCTGTATCTCGTACGAATGATTGCTTCTCCATCTTTGACCTGGGCTATTCCAGCAGCTGAGTCCATAGATCTGGCTATTGCGCCACCCAACTGTTTTTTGACTGTCTTGTTTTCGTATCTTAGGTTTGCTTTTTCTTCTATTGTATTATGCAGAAACCTTAACACGGTTCCTGATGATTTGTATTCTTGCCCGCCGATTCTGATCTTGGTATTACGGATCATCTCTAGCTCTCGTGGCGTGTATTTTACACCATGATCCAGCCCGACATTCCCGCCGTATGGCTTGGTCCATTTTCCGACATCAAGAGGGTTGACGTCTTGTATCCCGTAAAGGATATTCCCAAGCGTCCTTCCGTTCATGGCGATTTCCTTGCTGATCTCGATGTCGCCTCCGCCGAGACGCTTAACAAATCCTGCAAGGTTTTGACCGGTTATTATGCCGTCGCCTTTGGCTCCTGCGATTGTCTTTGCAACTCCACCTTCTCCAAGAACACTGAAGTCCGGTATGAGCGTTGTTATGTGGTCTCTGGTTTCGCCGCCAACGGTTCTTTTGACTGTGCCAAACTCTACGTCGATTCCAAGGTAATCCTTGAATGCACGTCTTACGTTTTTCTTATACTTGGTTGCAGCCCGCTTTCTTTGAGCCGGCGTCAATGCTTCGTCGTACAATCCATATTTGTCTTTGGCTGCATCAAGCCCATAGTTTACCTGTGAGGATATGATGTTGTTCCAGTCACTTGATTTGTTGACATTCGATGCGACAACAACGTCTGCATCTATACCTGCAAGTTCAAGCACCTCTCTGGGTATCCAGTTTGATACTGTAGCTTTGTCTGTTCCTACTGCAAACTTAGATACGTGTTCGTTTGACTGAAGCTGATTAAGTCTTATAATCGTTTCGCCCTTGTCGTTTACAGTTGAACCCAGCACTCTTGCCTGATGTCTGTCTGTATACTTGACGATTCCGCTGCTGTCTCTTGCAATAGTGAACTCTCCACCATTGCCGACCAAAGGATCTATGAATACTTCCTCATTCTTTGCCCTTTCAAGCAATGTCTGCATTTCTGGAGAAAGCTCCATTCCAGGAGGAACAATGATATTTTTAGACTTCTCCGTGTTAAAGAAGTTTTTGAACTCAGATGCTATCGTAGCT
>JAOZIG010000049.1 GCA_026014515.1 Candidatus Bathyarchaeota archaeon
CAGAGTGCAATCGGCGCATCAACCATCTATGAATATGAATCGCCCAACCAGCATGGCGTTCATCCATACTTATGGACCTCAGGCTCGTCAGCGTTAACTCTAAGCCCTGGCTCAACGGTACCAACCAACACCATTGTAGACCCATTCCAAGGAACAGAGTTATTTAGATACGACAGTGTACCTTCAGGAACGGTGGCTGTAGGACCAACTGGCGAGAGACTCGTCTACGTCTTCGGCGGCTCCGCAGCTAACAGAACTTGGCTATCTCTGTGGAACGCGTCAGCATCACTTGAATTAACTGGACTCACCACAGCAGGAATCCAACAATTCATGAACGACCACGTTGAAACAACAAGCTACTGGCAATACAGACCCGTAGGAAAAACAATCAACGGAACCACCTGCTACACATGGAACATTTCGTTACCTTCAGGTTTAGGAACAACCTACCAAGTCTACGCCTTTGACGACATGATGATTAGCGGCACAGGCTTTGTACAATTCGGCACAAGCCAATTTAACGAGCAATACACCGTTTGGGCTATTAGCCTCGAACCCGAAAACCGTGGTCAACTCCTCTGGAAAATAGCACCCAAACCCCCAGCAGCAAACGTAACACTTCAATGGAGTTCCGCGGACATCGATGAGGGCATTCTAGTGCTTAGGGCAAAAGAAACTCGGCAGTATATCGCATATGACCTTACCACAGGCAAACAACTTTGGACCACTGATTCGGAGCCTCAATGGATGATGTATAGCAGTGCCAGTTACATACAAAACGGTATGCTCTACTCTGGAGGATACGGCGGGGTTGTATATGCATATGACCTCGAGACTGGTGATTTGGTATGGGCATCGCCGGTGGATCCGGAAGGTCTGGAAAGCGCCTATGAACGAACGCCCCTAACCCTTCAGGTACTTGATGGCAAAGTCTATGCCCGATCGCAAGAACACTCGCATACACACCCCCTGTACAGAACTTGGAAGGTTTACTGCTTTAACGCAACAACTGGAGACCGCATATGGGATCTTCACGGATTATGGGAAAACTTTGCTTTCTCCGATGGCTATGCTGTCAGCCTCAACGAAGATGACCAGATGGTTTACTGCATTGGCAAAGGACCCAGCGCCACAACAATAGCAGCATCACCAAAAGTATCACTATACGGCAGCAGCGTACTCGTGGAAGGCTCTGTAACCGATATTGCAGCTGGCACAACTAGCGACCGTGTTGCTCCACGCTTTCCAAATGGTGTTCCCGCAGTTTCCGACGATAGTATGACCTCGTTCATGGAGCACGTGTACATGCAGATGCCAAAGCCCTACAACACAACCGGTGTTCCTGTGATATTAACTGTCTTAGACCCAAACGGTAACTTCTACGAAGTGGCCCAAACAACAAGCGACGCAGACGGCTTCTACGAAGCATCATTCACCCCCGAAGTCCCTGGCGAATACATTATAATGGCATCGTTTGAAGGCTCTAACTCGTATTGGCCCTCAGATGCAAAGACCGCCATCAAAGTTGACGACGCTCCAACATCAACACCCACTGCCGAAGCGCAATTAAACCTTGTTACCCTCTCAGACTTAACATTGTATGTCAGTCTTGCTGCAGCTGCCATAATTGCTGCGGTTGCCGTAGCCACCATACTGCTGCTCAGAAAACACCCATAAACTCCCAAACCTTTTTCTTTTTTTATTTCATTTCTTCTTTGAAGGTTTCCTCGAGAGTTTTTTTGTC
>JAOZIG010000051.1 GCA_026014515.1 Candidatus Bathyarchaeota archaeon
TCTACTATGAGTTCTAGGTTTTCCATGCCGGGGCGTAGCGTGTTTAGCTTCATCTGGCTCACTTGACGATTGGGGGCATGCCTTATGATTGTTTTCTTTTCTGATACGGTTTTTTCACACTATTTTCTCTTGGTTTACCCTAGGGTATTGTGTGGAAAGTTTCTTGATGGAATAAGAATAAAACCATGAAACCCCTTTGATACTTGATGAGCCCAAGCCACGTACTCGAATGCATAGACTGTGGAACCGAGAACACATCGGGTAACCCTGATACGGTCTGTGAGAAATGTGGTGGGTTACTGGAGTACAGGCTTGTGGCGGATAAGGTTCGTTTCACTGGTCCAGTTACTTTTTGGAGATATCGACCTGTTTTACCCAAGGTAGCTGAAATAGTATCTCTTGGTGAAGGAGGTACCCCACTTCAAAGAGCAGATCGGTTAGCTGAGTCTCTTCACTTCAAGAACCTGTATTTGAAGGATGAGACACGTAATCCTACGAATAGTTTCAAGGATCGTTCGGCTGCGCTTATCGCGTCTGATGCGAAGAGCCGTGGCTATGATAATATTGTCTGTGCTAGTAACGGTAATCATGGAGCCTCCATCTCGGCTTATGCTGCTAAGGAGGATATTCAGTGTAACTTGGTGGTTCCCAGCGGCGTGGATATGGGTAAACTAGCTCAGATGCTAATGTATGACGCCAAAATAGTTCAGACAGGGGATAGTATTGAGGAGGCTATCCAGCGTGCCCGTGAATTGGAGGCGGAGATGGACTGGTATCAGGCTACTACTGAGTTGAATCCTCTTAGTATTGAGGGATTGAAGACTATTAGCTATGAGCTTGTGGAGCAGAATGGTGTGCCGGATTATGTTATCTCGGCTATGGGTAGCGGTGCGACGCTTCATGCTCTCTGGAAGGGCTTCAAGGAGATGAAACAGCTTGGTATCATTGATGTTACTCCTAAGATGATTGGGGTTCAGGCGGAGGGGTGTTCTCCTATATCAAAGGCGTACTCTGAGGGTAGTAAGGAGCCTGTAAAGATAAAACAGAGTGGCACGGAGGCTTCGGCTATCCGGGTGGCTGAGCCTATCTATGGTAAACTTGCATTGGAGGCTCTCAAAGAGTCTGGTGGTTTCGCTGTTTCTGTGAGTGATGAGGCTATGCTTGATGCTGGTAAGGAGATTGCCCGTAATGAGGGTATTTTCGCTGAGCCTGCCTCTTCTGCGCCTGTGGCTTCTCTTCAGACTGATTTTATCAATGACCGGATTGATCATGACGCCAAGATTGTGTGTCTAGTGACTAGTAGCGGTTTGAAGACGGATGATATTCTACGGAATGTTACCAAGCGAAAAAAGAGTCCTAGACTGGGAAGCAGACTGGCTACTAAAGAACGGATTCTTAGGATCATCAATCAGAGTCCAACCTATGGGTACGCTATCTGGAAGAACCTCGGCTCAGACATGACAATAGGCGCTGTTTATCAGCATCTCACTGATCTTGAGACCAAGGGATTGATAAAGTCGAACCAGAAGGGAAAACGCAAGGAGCTTGAGATATCAGAGCGTGGAAAACGAGCCCTAGAGGCTCTTGATGATCTACAAGTATTATTGTAGATGAATTACGGTTTCGTCGTGTACGTTTTTGTACTGATTTGGATTAAAAAGAAGCCGTTTTAGAGTTTCTTTATTGAGAACCAAGCCCTTCTTGCCTTTGATGCTTGACCCCCCCTCCCCCTGTTAGCCGC
>JAOZIG010000370.1:0-499 GCA_026014515.1 Candidatus Bathyarchaeota archaeon
CATTGGAATCAAGCAAAGCCTTGCTCATGACCAACAGCTCTTTCTTGGCTACCGTGGCTCCTATGAACAAGCCCTCGACTCCATGGTCGAAGGAGATGTATTGGATAGTGGAACAGTCCTTGGCATTGATCCTTGGTTCTCCTCATATGGTGGAAATACACACTACGGAAAACTCTCAGGAATCGGGACAAGTCTTTTACTCAGCTATGCGTATAACAAGCAAGAAGAACTTGTCGAAGGTTTTTCTTTTAACTTTTCCCTCCAGCTTGGGCCTAAACTCCTGAACACCAATGCATCCTATGCATCTCTTTCCACGGAAGGAACAGGTTCTTTCTTGCTCTATCAAGAACTCGATGAAAAGAAGCACAACCTCTACTCCATCTTGATTCGTGACAGCCTCCAATTTGTCTATACACTGGGCAGCCATGTGCCTGTCTCTATCTTGCAAGAAACCTCTCTCGGAAGTTTGGTCAGAGGATACGGTAGTGGCCAGTACCCC
>JAOZIG010000370.1:509-1739 GCA_026014515.1 Candidatus Bathyarchaeota archaeon
GATGGAGCACTGGCAAACCGATTCTCCCTCTGCTTCAACGGGCCAGAACCCTTTGCCCAAGGCTTCTATCCCCGTCTTATCCTTTTCTTCGACCTTGGATATGGCTTTGGGCAGTTGGCTAATACCTCTATTTCATCCTCTACCTTTCTTGCCAGTGCCGGAGTATCGGTTACCTACTCACTTCTTTCCTACATGGACATAGGCTACCAAATGGCATATCTTATGGAAGGGTCCAACCCCTTACAACCAGGAAAGACCATGGTAGGGGAGTTGGTAGCACACCTCCATTTTTAGGTAGGAGCATTATGGAAGATAATTTGGACAGACTTGTATTATCATTTGATGATAAAGAGTATCAGATAGAGAATTTTCGGATATGTCCCAATCCCACTTGTGACTGTACTACCATCGGGTTCTTACTTGATGATGTACTGGTGTCCTTGGATGTTGTACGAAAAGAGATTGCAGAGAACCCAGTAGCAGACAGGGAGACTTCAGAGAAAGTCGTAGAAATCCTAACCGACGAACAATGGGAACTGTTGCTGTATATATACTATGACGAAAAGAATTTGTTGATTGAGAATATAGAAGACTATTCTTGTCTTCGTTATGACTTTTCGAATCTATCTGTTGAACAAGGCAATATCTTCTATGATTGGATTTTCCCGAACGCACAGCCATTCGTGTTTGAGCATGAAGGAGCGTTCTTCGCTGTAGTCGACCAGTACTGTTTAAACCCTGAATGCTCTTGCAAGCATGTAATTCTTTCTTTTTACAAAGCAGAGGAATCCTTCCAGAAAACACCGCTCAAGAATTGTGTGTTGGACTATCAGAAGAACCGTTTTCTTCCCCTAGAAGAGGGGGATGTCCTTGACTGGAAGCTCATTGCATCCTTTACAAAAGCCAAACCTAGCTATACTCGGTTCTACAAGAAACGTCATGCAGGTCTTCGCCTGATGTATGATACCTACCTACAAAGCAGGGTATCTAGAGAAGAGATTGATCAAGAGGCCATCATTAACGCCTTTTCCAAGATTGGACGTAATGACCCCTGCCCTTGTGGTAGTGGTAAGAAGTATAAAAAATGCTGTGGTGCAAATAAATAGCATGTAATGATTTCTCTATCCAATATGTATTTGATATGCGACAATAAAGCAGTTAAATTCTGAGAGGCGGCATATCATGAGTACTGACCATGTGGTAATTATCGGGGCAGGTATCGCAGGACTC
>JAOZIG010000531.1 GCA_026014515.1 Candidatus Bathyarchaeota archaeon
TCAACTCAAAGATGAGATCCGAGATAATCAGAAAATCGCAGATTGTAAAACGCGAATCTATTATGTTGGATGCATCATCAACACCATGATCGGTAGAGCACTCTTCGGATCCCTCATGCGTTCAGTCGAATTATCAAGACCTCTTCGCCCTGGTCAGATGTCAGTGGCCATCGGAATCTCTGAGCGTGACTCGTCTATATTAGACTGTTACAAGCTCATGACCAATCCAGACATAGCCACTATCGCCTTGGACCAAGAAGGTTTCGACTACCACCAGAATTGGTCGATAGCTCAACACCTCGTAGAACCAATCAATAAAAGGTACTGCCCAGATTCCTGGGAAACGGATCCCGATTGCATAGCTCGCAAGACTTATCTAGAACACATGTATCACGCTACTATCGTTGTCGATTCTGTTTGTTACCAGCATCCTGGAGGTTTAATGAGTGGATGTCCTATCACTGCTCCTTTCAACTCCCTCTATTTGCATATGGTTACCTTAGCTACTATGACTGAAGTCTACGTCGATAACAAGACCGCCGATCCCACTCTCCCAACTGTCGGCCCTAACATGCTTGCCAAGACTTACCAGCTCTACTATGGTGATGATTCTATCAATTTCGTTCCCAAGAAATACGGAATCACTGCGAAGAAAATGATTGACAAATACGTCTCCTATGGTCTGAAGACTACCCACTGCGTCAAGGACGCAGACCCAGATGCTCCACTGCCCATCGAACAGATAACCTTTTTAAAGAGGCATTGGCACAGCAAGGGAGGCTTCATTCTCTGGAGAAGATCCCTTCAAGACATTTACGATGGTGTCAACTACTGGGGAAAGAACGTCATAGGTGACAGACGCAAGACTCGTTCTACGCTCATCAATCTATGTTTTGACATTTCCCTTCACGGCAACGAACTCTACGATGACTTTGTTAAAAAGATCACTGATAGAGCCAAAGAATCCGGACATGATTTCGACCTCCCCACCTACTCACAGCTTAAAACTGGAGACTTTAAAGGAGAATGACTCATTTGTCCGGTTGCACTACAAACAACTACCACAACATTTGGCCTTAGACCCCAATCCCTTGTGCAACCATTGCGTCTACCCCAAAAACGTCATATCGATAGGACCGTCGTTATGAACTACAAAAGGTCAGCCCAAAACATTTTTTCCGACATCCACCCTCTCGTAGAAGAAGGTCAGACTCCAACTATCCTCGACCACGACGGAATCGCAGAAACAGCCACTGTCGCATCCTCTGCAGACCCCATGTTCACTGATACTCCAGGAGAAGTTACGCCTGCGATACCATCCCAGAAGTTCCGCTGGCCCACTCATTTCCCTGACGACACTCCTCAAGCTTACGCAGATAAGCAGTATTATCTAGGAAATATGACTTGGTCAACTATGACTAACGAGGTTTACCGGATTCGCCCAGTTCAAGCATTAGTCTACCACATCTCTCAAAGGGCCCCCTGTTCCCAGTACAAATCCTTCACTTACGACAACATAGTGTTCAGCATCACACTCAAAGGAGGCCAATACTACAAAGGTCGATTAGGCGTTTCTTATATCGGCAGACCCAGTGGCGGAGAGGCCGAGGCCAATATCTTTGGACTCTCGCAGTTCCCCACTGTCCAGCTTGATCCCACCCTAGATACTGAACAGACTATGAAGTGTTCCCGCGTATCTCCCCAGCCTCTCCGCCACTGGGTCTGCCGA
>JAOZIG010000224.1 GCA_026014515.1 Candidatus Bathyarchaeota archaeon
TGAGACGGTTAACCATAATAGCGCCGAGTGTAAATCCCTCTTTATGTCATCAATCCACGAGGAATCCATTGTCATCGATACCCACTGTGATACATTGAAGTGTCTCTTCAACGAGTTCACCCTTCCACGAAACAGCATGTGGGAGTACCGAGGCGACATAGGCATGGGCACAAGGTCCAGCATAGGTCATCTTGATGTACCAAGGATGCTTGAGGGTGGTCTCACCTGTCAGGTTTTCGCGGTAAGTAGTGAAAGAAGCAGGACACCAGCCTATCCATTACGTACTGCATTGTTGATGATTGACCGGTTCCACAGGGAATGTGACGCCATCCCTGAATTGGTGCCCATAACCAGCAGCAAGGAGATAATCGAAGCCAAAAAACAAGGCAAGGCTGCGGGTATGCTGAGCATCGAAGGCGCAGATGTCATCGAGGGACGAATAGAGATGCTTGGAGTTTTCCATCGTCTAGGTGTCAGGATGGTGGGGCTAGTGCATAGCTTGAGAAACCAGCTTGCTGATGGAGTAGCTGATCGTAGGACTGGTGGAGGTCTCAGCGAGCTAGGTGTACAAGCAGTGGAAGAACTTGACCGACTTGGCGTGATTATTGATGTGAGTCACCTGAACGATGAGGGATTCTGGGACGTAATCGAGCACACCGGAAACCCGGTTATCGCCAGTCATAGTAACGCTAGGGCGGTCTGTGATCACCCAAGGAACATGACCGATGAGATGATAGAGGCGCTAGCCGAGAATGGCGGTGTCATGGGGATGAACTTTGCACCCATGTTTGTACATCCCACAGAAGCCACGCTTGAAGGAGTAGTAGATCACATTGATCACATCGTTAACCTTGTTGGACCCGACCATGTGGGTCTCGGCAGCGACTATGACGGCATACCATACACACCAAAGGGTCTGGAAGATGTAACCAAGATGCCTGACATCACAAAGGAGCTAATCAAGAGAAGCTACAGTGAGGAAGATATCAAGAATATATTGGGCGGAAACCATCTCAGATTATTCAAAGCAGTCATTGGCTAGAGGGGAGGGGGGGGTTAACGAGGTACAGCCGAAACCAACCTCATTTCTATTAAACCAACCCTAAAACCGCTTCTTTCTGAGTCTGATCTATACCAATAAGCCGGGTAATCAGTACAAAAGTGTAATCCACGAAACAAGAAAAAAAAAGATAAAATATGGGGTTTAGCGGAGCTTTGCCATACTCTTCTCAAGGTCAGCTAGGTCAAGCTTCTTGAGGGTCTCCTTTGTGGGGATTCCTCTTTCATCCCAGCCCAGTGTCTCGAAGTATGCCTGTAGCTTGGTGTCCACTACTTCTTTGTCAGTGGTCTTGCCCTTGTATGGTCCACTTGGGAGTGGTGTATAGAACCTTGGTGGGTTGTCGTCGTCCTTGATTGGTTTCCACTTGAGGTCTGGTCCTCCCATCATCAGTAAGGCTTTCTGCAGCGTGACGATCCTTGGTCCTGTCTCGCTTCTCCACTTGTGCAGAGTAATATCGTACCCTGTGATGGCTTTTGCGAAGTCAAAGACTAGGCTCTGGGGTACACCATAGTAGGTAAAGTTACAGAAGACCGCGCTGTCGGTGAAGACCGCTGCGCTCATGTCGCTGTATCCGTCTACTGCTACTGATGTGTGGTCTCCGCCTTGTACGCTAGCAGCATAACTGATGTCATGTGTATAGTCAGCATCGCTTCGTGTACCGTGAGC
>JAOZIG010000243.1 GCA_026014515.1 Candidatus Bathyarchaeota archaeon
TGGTGATCGCCATTTTAATCCTCCTCCTATTGGCTGGGTACCTTGTTAAAAACCTTGCTTAGACAGCCCAAAGGGCTGCTTTACCCATATACTCGTTGACTTCCCATTCACGGATGCCTGCTTTGTCAACGTCAACAACGTATATGCTGTGGAGTCTGGCGTTTCTTATCTCCTCAAAGCTCACGGGAGGGTTACTGTAATACATGTCACAGAGACTTTTCAGATACTCTATCTCTTCTTGAGTCCGGAACCGTGGTGGCTTAACCAAGCTAGCCGGTATCTGCATAACATAGTATGGTGTGGTGGCTAGGATGAACTTGTTCGCATAGGCACTATATCTGGTTATTTTGCTTGTGATTCTTGCTTTGAGATAGGTCAACGGGTCTAGTGCATGATCCGGGGGAACAAAACCGGTCTCAACCTCAACAATCAGACTGCCAAAACCTTTCTTCGCGTATATGTCTGTGCTGATGGTTGTTAGCTCGTGCTCAATATCAACATCAAAGCCGTTCTTGATGAGGTATTTAGAGCAGATTAACTCCATTACACTGTGGTTTATCTTTACCTCGCGTCTCTGATGTTTCTCGATGAGGTCTTCTCTTAGTTTGATTATTTTTTCGTATTCTGGTTGGGAGAGTTCGTTCTCGAATTTTTTGATAACCTCATCGATGTCTCTGATGAACTTGTTTACTATTCTATACTCCCCCTTGGGCTACCATTCCACAGTATATTGATCTCTTATAAATTAAATCATAGTCAAGCATTAAATGTATATAGATCGCATAGAATCCTGATTCTTATGCCAAACAAGAACGTATGGGAAATTTTCAGCAAAGAAACACCAGAAGTAGCCGAAGCATGGATGAAGATGGCTCAAGCAATAAACAAAGACGGAGTACTTGACCAAAAAACAGTGTTCCTCATCAGAATAGCCATCTACAGCACAATCCGAGACCCAGTAGCACTACGCCACTTCGTAGGTGAAGCATTCAAGGCGGGGATCTCCAAGAAGGAGATACAGGCAGCAGCATTGATGCCATGGGGTACAGGCGTCACAGTAAGCGAGCTAGCCATCCCGTTGATCCAAGAAGTAGAGGAGAGCCTCTAACTCCACTTTTTCAATCCTATTTCTGTGATAAAATCCAAGTCATCAACCTTGAACAAGTGGCTACTGCATTTACAGTCACTACAACCGAAACGTGGTACCGGTGCTCCGTGGCGGGCTACACGTTTTGCTATGCGGCATTCGAGTGGTTCCCCTGACTCTATTGTGTATATTGATGTTAGCTCTACTTCTTTATTGTTGAGAAGGTAATCGATGTGCCAATGGATCACGTTCTGTTCTCCGATGCTGGTTCGTTGATGGCGTTTGAGACGTGGTATGAGGCTGTTTAGCGCCGATCCAATGTAGACGTATTTTCCTTTGCTGAAGTCAATATCACCCAATGCGCCGACAGTGATCACTTGGTCGCTATGGTTTTCGATGCATAAACAGTATGTTCCCTTGACCGGCATAGGCACACATAGGAGCCCTATGATATAGGTATATCATATATACTAGATAAACTAGGGCAGGTACCCGCAGAAGCGGAGAATAGTCAAAGCCAAAACCTTCACCGTGACAACGAGATCAGAGATAGGTACCGCCTCGTTTGGAGTATGACAGTTTCTGACATCACCGGGGCCAAACAATATGGTAGGAGTCCCTCCTACGTTCACAAGAT
>JAOZIG010000346.1 GCA_026014515.1 Candidatus Bathyarchaeota archaeon
ACGAAGCGCTCAGACTTGTAGAAATAGACTGGGAAGTGCTGCCCTTCATTATAGACTGGAATAAGTCACTAGAGCCGGGCGCTCCTGTATTGTTCCCGGACGTAAATCCCGAAAACAACGTAGTGAGGGAAGGAGTAGAGGAATACGGTGATGTTGAAACTGGTTTAGCCGAAGCGCCTAACGTAATTGATGTCCAGATTAATGTTGATGAAGATGTATGGGCGGGTGTAGAGGGTGGATGCGCCATCTCCGAATACAAGGGAGACAACAATATTGAGATTTGGTCGCATGACCAGCTATGGGATGGAGACGCATCAAGTGCATTTGCAGATCCTGTATTTTCATGGTTGGACTACAACCGGTTGTTTTTCCATAGGTACTATGGTGGTGGTGTATTTGGTACCGCCTGTACTGGCAATTATGTCACCAATGTGACCTCCATGACCTTGGCTAAGAAGATCGGCAAACCAATAAATTATTTATACGATGGCACTCATTTCCGCGGTAATGGTGAGCACCTTGGCACTTATAACATAACGATAGGATTCAAGGACAATGGTGAAGTAACGGCAGTAAAATACCATAACATCTGGCCTGGTCATTTCTTGGACGATATAAACAAGATACACAAGGGCAGTAAGATTCACAACCTGTATATACATGGGGAATTCCCCGCTCAAAATAGGGGGCATGAGGATTGTTACAAACACGGCGATCAGGCTTGTCTTTGTCACAATGAGGTATTTGCACAGGTAGCCGCTGCGCTTGAAATGGACCCGACTGAGGTGGCATTAATAAACGACGGTTGTGCAGGGCAATCAATGGAATGGGTCAACGAAAACATCAAGAAGGTTCAAGGTTTTGATCACACTAGGGATAGCCTCCAAGAAGTTCTAGAAATAGGGAAGGCCGCTATAGGTTGGGATGAAAAGTGGCACCTACCCGGCACTAAAATATTGCCTAACGGTAACTATCATGGTATCGGTTTTATATGGATGATTGGTTGGGCTCACGATTTTGACTTTTTTAAGGGTTCTGTAGGTATGCGAATACTTGATGATGGAAAGGTGATTGCCAATTCCGAGAGCTTTGACACTGGTGAGAATCGCGAAACTACTTACACCCAGGTCATAGCTGATGAACTGGGGATGAAATATGAGGATGTTGTTCTCAGAACCTTTGATCCCAATGTCGGTTTTACGCTTGGCCCGCCTGCTGGTTCTTCTGGGCTAGTTAGCAACATGGCTTGTATGGTAAGGCTTGGCAGGAAGGGAAAACAGATGTTGCTTGAGCATGCCTTATTAGATCTACCTAGCCCTTTTGGTCCACCACAGCCTTCGGCTTTCTCCGGCTTGACTATTGATGACATTGACATCAAAGACAGCATGATCTTTGAGAAAGCCAATCCTGAAAATGTAGTTCCGGTCAGCGTATTAGCAGCTGCGTACGGTAAAAATCTTTTTTTCTGGGATTTTCCTCCTGCCCTGACGGTTACTGAGAGGCCAGCTATGTGTAGGCAATGTTACTTCCAAGAAGTTGAGGTAGACCCAGATACAGGCAAGTGCCACGTGAAGAAAGTGGTTGTAGTTAACGACGCCGGCAAGGTGATAAATATCGACTCATATGAAGGTCAGCAGTATGGCGGTACCTATATGGGTCTCGGCAGGTGCAACACCGAGCAGGTCATCTGGGACCCTCAGCAAGGTGTTAAA
>JAOZIG010000084.1 GCA_026014515.1 Candidatus Bathyarchaeota archaeon
GATACCGTTTTCAACAACCTTAGCGTAGTCTGCGTCGCTGAATAATGGGTCAATTGATACTATTCCAATGTCCAGTCCGGCTCCCCTGAGCTGCATCGCCTCATAGAGCTTGGCTACGAGCACCATCTCGATGCCTTGCATCTGCATATGGGCTACGATGGGTACTACGCCATGCCCATAGGCGTTGGATTTGACGCATGGGATGATGGGTCTGTTTTCTGTGCGTGTCTTTACTTGGTCTAGGTTATGTGTGATGGCGTCTAGGTCTATCTCAATCCATGAGCTATAGCCCTTGATGTGTTCATTGATTTCTTCTGGTGTGGGTTGTTTTGCGAAGTATTGACTCATGGGATTGTAAAAGCAGATGTGTATTTAAAAATTAGAACAAGAAACTGGGTGGAGGACTCCATTTCTTGATCTCGGTCTTGGTGATAGCCAAAATCCGTTCAAGCTCCAGCTCCTGATCAGGCAACACAAATGTAATCGCTGTACCTTTCTTACCAGCCCGCGCGGTACGTCCAATCCTGTGGAAATACATGTGAGGGTCGTCGGGGATATCATAGTTGATGATATAGGGCACATCATCGATGTCCAGTCCACGAGCCGCTACCTCAGTGGCGATCATCAAGTCAAAGCTGTCATCCCTGAAGTTATCAAGCACGTTTTGTCTCCGGTTCTGACTGAGGTCACCGTGGATGGGCTGCGCAGGGATATTGTTGCGTTTTAGGAATGCTGCTAGGCGGTCTACTGTGTGTTTTGTGCGGCAGAATATGATGCCTCGGTCTACCTTGAAGTACTCCAGTACTTCTTTGAGGTTTTCCTCTTTCTCGTGGTGCGCCATTATCATATAGTACTGGGTGATGTCGATGTTACCGATCTCGTCTCGGCTCATGTTCACCTCAACATACTCTGGCATGAAACGCTTGCTCAGGTTCATGGTGCGCTCATCAAAGGTTGCGCTCCAGAGACTGATCTGACGTTTAGCTGGGAGTTTATCGAGAAGGAATGAGATATCATCGTAGAAGCCCATATCGAACATCCTGTCGGCTTCATCCAGTGCAACCATAGTCACGTGACGTAGGTTCAGGTCGCCTCTTTTCATCAAGTCAATGAGGCGTCCTGGGGTACCGACGACGATGGTTACTCCTTTTCGGAGCGCATCGAGTTGTGGGTTATAGCTCACGCCACCATATATTGCGACTGCTCTTGTCTTGAGGTACTTTGCATAACTATTGATATCATCTGTGATCTGTTGAGCTAGTTCTCGTGTAGGTGCGATAACGAATCCTTCCACGTTTCCAGATTCTGGGTCGAGTTTTTCTAGCATTGGTACGCCAAAAGACGCGGTCTTGCCTGTGCCTGTCTTGGCTTGTCCCATGACGTTTTTTCCTTCAAGCATGGGGGGGATGGCGTTTTCTTGTATTGGGAACATGTCCTTGAATCCGAGGTCTTTTAACGCCTTCTTGATCTCGGGTTTGATCTGTAAATCGTTGAACTTCATATTGATCAGCTTACTTAGCTGGGTTTCGTGGGTGATACGCTAGGGTGGATATAAAACCTACCTATTTCACCCCCGGATCAGTCACCATGTCACAGCTATATCAGTGACCCACAGGTTTTTCGTCTGCACCAGATACAATAAATGTGTCGAAAGGGTTAATGTAGTTAATGCCAACATTATAGCGGCACGCCGCGGTATTAAAG
>JAOZIG010000434.1 GCA_026014515.1 Candidatus Bathyarchaeota archaeon
ACAGGCATGTACACTCCTATTCAACACACTATACCTTGGAGGCTACAACGGTCCAATCATTATGGGTAGTGTCATTGGCAGCCACATATTCTGGCTCTTGACAAAGTTCCTCATTTTGGTTGTATTCGTTGTACTGCTAAGGTGTGTGTTCCCGAGACCAAGGATGGACCAGATGCTCAAGATAGGCTGGAACTATCTAACACCAGTTGCATTACTGAACCTATTCATTGTTTTAGCAATGAAGGTATTGGGGGTATTCTAAATGAGTTGGATAAAGAAACTACTTAGACCCCTCGGAATCGTAGCACCATATATTCTACGAAACAGCCAGACCGTCGCCTATCCCACAGAACGACTAATGTTCAAGGAGCGTTTCCGTGGCAGACATCAGTTCTTCTTTGAACGATGCATAAGCTGCGGAATCTGCGCACGAGTCTGCCCATGCTCTTCAATCGAGATGGTTGAAGCAGAGGGACACGAGAAGACTTACCCAAGCATCGACTTCAACACATGCAGCTTCTGTGGCTACTGTGTAGAGTTCTGCCCCAAGCAGGCTCTTGAGTTCACAGATGTTGTAGAGTTAGCGGTTGATGACCGGAGTACTCTAAAGTATTCCCCAGAGCGCCTCAGCGAGGTTCCTGATATCAAGGACTTGGTTCCAAAGATGAAACGGAGGACCGAGGCGTATCTTACAGATAAGGAGATGAAATACAGGAAGGTGAAAGATGTATGATTGAGATACTCTTCATATTATCACTGGTAGTAGTTAGCGCACTACTCGCGGTAACAAGCCGCAACATAGTCTACGCTGTAATCGCGTTACTAACTACAAACATCTCCTTGGGCGTCGCCTACTATATGATGGGCGCACCCACAGTCGCGCTATTCCAGTTAGCGATATTCGCTGGAGCAGTGGTCGTCTTCTTCGTCATCACGGTTATGTTAACCACAGGCGGTGACGTCGAGTTTGATGATGACACTCTCCCATGGATGAGCAAGACAACTCAACTAGTCCTAGCATCAGTGTCAGTTCTAGTGCTACTAGGAGTTTCACTAACACGTGAAATCGCGTTCCCCTACTTGGAGTACGCATCAAATGCACTAGAGACCATGATGTTCACACCCGCAACATACGACGACATTACTACAGCAGTAAGCCAGTTCCTCTGGCAGCACAGGGGATTCGACTTGGTATCACAATCATTCGTCGTGCTTGCAGCAGTAATCTGCTGCATAGCTTTGCTGAAGATAAGGAGGGACCACGAGTAATGTACCCAATAACATTTTTCATAATAACCACAGCGCTTCTATTCGTATTCGGATTAGTAGCGCTGACAATAAAACGAGACCTAGTAAGACTGCTAATCGGTATCGAGATACTGTTTAACGCAGCGAACTTGTTCTTCGTCGCGTTATCCACACAGCATGTGGGAATGATTGACCCACTGCCCCAGTCCATCGTAATGATGGCGCTGGTGCTTGACGGCACGGTAATAGCCGTCGGGTTGGCGCTGGCACTGAACGTGTTCAAGCATTACAAGACATTCGACATCAGAAAACTGAGGAGATTGAAATGGTAGGACAAGCAATGATATCAACTGGTCTACAGTTACCACTTCCACTGCTCATCAGCCTCATAGGGGCTATGGCGACACCATTCATTGGAATCCTATCCGATCGAACCGGAATGAAACTCAAGGAAGCATGGTTCGTTCTAGTCTCCGCCGCAAGTCTTGGAGCTGTCTACCAGCTCTATAATTTGGTAAAAGCGACCCCAGATGGAGTCTTATTGCTTTACTCATGGGGGCAAACTCCACCACTGAGCGGCTGTCTTGAGATTGACATGCTAGGAGTCTATATGTCATTCAGCATTGCTTTCCTAGGCTTACTGGTATCCATATACTCAATAAGCTACATGGAGCACGAGACAAGAGTAGCCGAGTTCTACACACTGGTCACATTCATGATTGCAGGAATGTTCGGCATAGTCTTCGCAGGAGACCTGTTCACCTTATTCGTCTTCTGGGAACTAATGGGATTATCAAGCTATGTCTTGGTTTCATTCCTAAAGCAGAACTGGGGACCAATCGAGGCAGGCTTCAAGTACCTACTGATGAGCGCAACAGCAGGAGCATTCCTCCTACTAAGCATGGCGCTCCTCTACGGACTAACAGGCACACTAAACTTCGGAATGCTGGCGAACTCAATCAGAGGAAACCCCTTAACCCCATGGACAGTACTACTATTCTCGACACTAATCGTCGGATTCGGCGTAAAGTCCGCCATCGTGCCAATGCACACATGGCTACCTGATGCGCACCCAGAGGCACCAAGCCCAATCAGCGCACTACTATCAGGTGTAGTAATCGAGACAGGACTCTACGGACTCACAAGACTACTATTCGTAGTATTCGAACCATCAGTGTTCAGACTACCAATAGCAGCCTTAGCAGTACTAACAATGACAGTAGGAAACCTGCTAGCACTACTACAGGGAGACCTGAAACGGATGCTAGCATACTCAAGCATCGCCCAGATAGGGTACATGCTAGTAGGCTTGTCCGCTGGAACCGTCTATGGAGCCCAAGGACTATTCCTACACGTATTCAACCACTCAATGATGAAAGGGCTGGCTTTCCTTGCCGCAGGCTCACTCATCCATATGGCCAACACACGAAACATCGAGGACCTCAAGGGAATCGGACGAGCAATGCCCCTCACAACAATGGGGTTATTCGTCTCGTTCATGGGTCTCGGTGGTGTACCTGCTACGAGTGGTTTCATCAGCAAGTTCATGCTCTTTAGCTCAGCCATTGAAGTCGGAATGACTTGGCTGACAGTAATAGGAGTACTGAACAGCGCACTCTCAATGGCATATTACCTGAGAGTGATAAAGACACTAATCTCAGACCCAATCGATTCGATGAAGGGTCTGAAAGAGGCACCCAAGCTCATGGTGGCCATCACAGTCGTGATGACCCTCGTGGTAATCTTGTTCGGTGTCTGGCCAGAACCAATGGTTAGCTTCGCCGAGTCAGCGGCGGAGTCGTTGGTGAATGGCTTCAACGCATACATAGGAGCGATAATAGGATGATCACAGAAATTCTACCCAAAACAACTACTGGAGGCTTGTACTAATGTCCAGTGAAACAGTAGCCATCGCAGGATGGCAAGCCGTCATGGAGTACTGGCCTGCATTCATGTGCTGGGCTATCCCAATGCTGGGCGCAGCATTAATGCCGGTATTCGCCAAGTTTGGCGACAAGTTCAGGGACATGATGGCAGTTGTCTTTGGAGCAGGAGCCGTGGTATCAACATTCAGTATGATCCCATGGCTGATGAGTGGGCACACTCCCGGCGATGTACAGGTAACTGAATGGATCAACTTCTTTGGTCACCCATTAAAGATGGGCGTACTGGTTGACCCAATCACCGTAATCGTGGTAAACGTGGTCGCCTTCATCAGCTTCTTCATCATAGTATACTCAACTAGCTACATGCACGGAGACACCCACCTCACAAGGTTCTGGTTCTTCTTCCTATTCTTCCTAGGCAGCATGCTGTTACTGGTTGTCAGTGACAACCTTATACAGACCATGATAGGCTGGGAGGGTGTAGGAATCTGTAGCTACGGACTAATCGGATATTACTACAGGGATGCTAAGGAACGTTGGCTGGGAGGCCCAGAGCCCACTCCAATGTTCCCACCAAGCCACTGTGGCATGAAGGCATTCGTAGTCACAGGTATTGGCGACGTATTCATCCTTGGAGCAATGTTCATCATATTCCACTTCGCGGGAACAGTCAACTACGTTGAACTAATTCAAACCGCGCCAGAGTGGCTAGCAGAGATGAGCCACTACCCGGGACTCATCGCAATAACCGCGATAATGTTCCTAGGTGGACCCATCGGAAAATCCGCCCAGTTCCCACTCCATGAGTGGCTACCAGAGGCTATGGCTGGACCTACCAGCGTCTCAGCGCTTATCCACGCAGCCACCATGGTCAAGGCTGGAGTATATCTTGTAGCAAGAATGAGCCCAGTGTTCTACATCGGCGCTTATGTGCTACACCTACCCGAGGCACGGCTATACTTCATAGCAATCGCCATCGTGGGAGGATTTACTACATTTATGGCGGCAAGCCAAGCAATAGTATCAGTTGAACTCAAGAAGATACTAGCCTACTCTACAGTAAGCCAGATCGGATACATGATGCTTGGTCTTGGCTTAGCAGGTTTATCCGAGGAAGCATACGTAGCGGGATTAACTGCAGGTATCTTCCACCTGATGAGCCACGCCTTATTCAAAGCATCTCTGTTCCTTGGAGCAGGGTCTGTGATCCACGCGATTCACAGCATCTATACATTTGATATGGGTGGCTTGAAGAAATACATGCCAAAGACCTACTGGTTGATGGTCTTGGCGACCATAAGCCTAGCTGGTGTACCACCATTCAGCGGCTTCTGGAGCAAAGACGCAGTATTCATCGCGGCAATGATCGCCGGAACACCACTAGCCTACGCGCTATTGGCTGTTGGAGGCATCAGCGCTGCCTTGACAATGACATACAGCATCAGATACATCTGGTTAACCTTCTTGGCGCCAGAAAGCAAACACATTCATGAGCTAGAGCATCACGGGCACGCCCCACATGAAGCTCCTCTTGTAATGTGGGGCTCTGTCGCCGTACTCGTGGTGGTTATGTTAGGCATATCTGTTCTTGGTCTCGCAGGACAGTTCAACACTGGACTAAACCCCGAGATATTCATTGAAGAACAGATACACCATGCTCTGCATGCAATAATGCCCCACGAGGTAGAACTCATCGTACCCCACATCGACTTCGGTATAAAGTCACAGGCTTGGAGCCTAAGCGCATTCCTGCTTGTAGTAGGAATACTCTCAGGTAGAACCTACTACTGGAACCGCAAGGTAGATGAATGGGATATGGAGAGAACCGGGTGGCGGGCACCCATATACAAGTTCCTATGGAACAGATGGTACATGAACCCACTATACTACAAGGTCTTTGTTGATGGCTTCATCAACACAGGAAAAAACCTGTACCAGAACCTTGAGAAAGCCGCATTTGACAAGATCACACCAGTAGTAAGCGGGTTCTTCATCAATCTTGGTATAAACCTCTATGACAGCGTAGAGACCGAGGTACTGGACGAGGGAATAAACGAAGGAGTTCCCTCATTCTTCACCTCAGTATACCATCATCTAAAGAAGCTCCAGACAGGGGTCTTGAGCTACAACATCGCCTACATGGCGATCATTTTCCTGGTTTTGATAATCGTGTTAATGATATTCGGAGGAATGATCTAAAATGGTATTAGCAAATACTCTAATCTTGGTACTCTTAGTACCCTTAGTAACAACACCACTTGCCTACTTCTTAGGCAAAAGCATGGGGAAGAAGACTGGCTGGATAGCAGCCGCCCCGCTTGTGGTGACGCTTCTGCTCCTCCTAAGCGTTGCCGCAGAGACTAAGGGAGGAGGATCATATACTGAGCACTATGAGTGGATTCCAACCTCTGATATCGGGTTTGACCTGATGGTGGATGGGCTCAATATCTGGGTCTTGATAACCATTAACATACTATGTCTGGTAATCAGCGTATACAGCATACCCTACATGGAGCACAGGTTCCATGAATGGGAACACGAGACAGGAGAAGACATCAGCGGATCAGGATACGCAAACTACTACGCTCTATACCTACTTTACTCAGTAGGAATGCTAGGCACAGTTCTGGCTACAAACACGATCCAGTTCTACATGTTCTACGAGTTGATGCTAGTCCCAAGCTGGGCAATGATCAACAACTATGGATACGGTGAACGAGAAAGAATCGGTATGATGTACTTCATGTGGACCCACGTCGGCGCAGTTATCCTATTGGCAGGTTTGTTAACCGGCTACTGGATCACTGGAAGCTTCGCGATAAGCTCACTAAGTCATGTTGTCGGACACCCATTCGCACCATGGGTAGCAGTTGCTATTCTCATCGGGTTCCTAACCAAAATGGCGGTATTTGGTATCCACGTATGGCTACCATATGCACACGGTGAGGCACCTACACCCATCAGCGCTCTACTGAGCCCAGCAATGATCGGCATCGGAACCTACGCAGCAGTACGTCTAGTTGCGGTACCTATGCACGAGACATTCGCTGGATTCAGCATGATGTTCTCTGTATGGGCACTATTGACCATGATATACGGTGGATTAATGGCGCTAGCACAAGACGATATCAAACGATTCCTAGCATACAGCAGCGTAAGCCAGATGGGATACCTATTCCTAGGACTTGCAAGTGCTGCAGCGTATGGAGAGGCAGGAGCCATATTCCACTATGTAAGCCACGGATTCGGTAAGGGTATCTTATTCCTTGCCGCGGGAGTGCTCATCTCTCAGACTGGTACACGTAGCATCAAGAAAATGGGAGGACTAGCCGACAAGATGCCCATCACAGCAACATTAACGCTGCTGGGCTTCTTCGCAATCGGCGGAGTACCACCAACAGTAGGATTCATGTCCAAGTTCATGATCTTCGCAGGGGTATTCGATAGCGCACTAACCCATACAACAGCACAGCTTGTAGTGGCAATAGTCGCCATAATCATGACAGTGCTAACAGTAGGCTACAGTCTATGGACGGTTCGTAGAATCTTCTTCGGTCCTCTAGCGGAGGGCATGGAGAATGTTAAGGAAGCACCAATGCTAATGCTATTACCCATGGTAGTATTGGCGGTAATCGCGGTGGTTCTGGGCGTATACCCCAAACTGGTACTAGACTACCTACTACCTTTCTTCGGAGAGGTAGTCTCAGCAGTCCACTAATTTCCTTTTTTAATTAATTATTTCTAGAATTACCACTTAACTGAGAGCGATTATTTTCTATTAGTAATTAAATTGTTATTTTTCTCCAAGTTAGGATGGGGCTGCTTATACGGTATCCTGTAGCGATTCTTTGTGTTTTTGATTCCTTTTCATTAATAAATACGCGATAAATCCAGCGATCACATTCATTGCTACATATATCCAGTATAATGATTGAGCTGAAGCAGGTTTGTCATCATAGAATAGATAAAGGAGTGCATGAGATGCGTTATTGCTTCCATGAAATAGAAGCATGAGTAATAGATTTCCCTCTAAGCTTTGATAGAAATACGAGTAGACAAAAGAAATCGACATTGTCATTATTACAAACCCGATATAGGGCGTGAAAGTATGCCCATCCCATAACATGAACCAGAGTGGAGTATGCCAAAAACCCCAGAATAACCCAATTATGATGCTAGTCAATGCAGGATTATATTTTTTTAACAATTCTCCCTGTAAGTATCCTCTCCATCCGATCTCTTCTTGCCCTCCACCTAACGTGGATACAAACAGCAGGTATGGAATATACAGCAAATAGGGTGTATACCATGGGTCATTGGGTAAAGGCATAGGTGGGATCTCTAAACTGAGAAGGGTTCCAAAGAGTATAGAGCTTCCATTAATTATCAGAGGAACTACTAGAATAACAGACAGGAAAAGACCCAAATTGCTTATTCCTTTGATTGAAAAGAGTTTCTTCAAGTGTTGTTTAAAGGACTGTTTCTCCTTTCGTAAAGCAACAAAAGACCCGAAAGCAGGACCAAACGCCCCAATAATTATGGTTATAAAATAGATGGCATTTGATAATTCCTCGGAGCCAAATGATATGACCCCAAAATATTCTAGGACTGAGGGGGTCCATAAAATCCATGAAAACAGGAATGTGGAAATCAAATACGTTGATGCGTTACGATTCATAACTCTACTGAGTACCTCTATACTAAATAAAGACCATTATATCCGAACCTGTCCTCGGGTGCTTGATTTAGATAGCTCAGTGTATATGTTAGATCTTGATTATTGTATTACATAGAGTATTATATAAAACACAAATAGTGACATTAATCTGTATAATTAAATCAAATACAAGTCTATTACCGAGTTTATTAAGAAGTAATAAAATAAAGAAAATAAAAAGTAGTATTAGTTGTGTGGATCGATGTGACAGCTGTCACAATCCATCTTGGCGAACACGTTGTTGACTGGACCGTCTGCGCCGTGACATGCACCACACTCGATTACTGAGTCTGGAGTTGCCCATGCTGCTGTAAAGGTGCCGTCTGCTTCTGCGTTCAACAACTCAGCTACCTTCTTTGCGACATCTGCGCAAAGCCTTCCACAACGTTCTGCTCTTTCTGGATCGTTCTCTGCGTAGCCAGTTGCATTGCTCCAGTTTGTTACTGAGGCGTGGCAGAGTGGTGAGTTGGCTACACTTGTTGGTAGTTCTCCTTCTGCCTTGACTGGTGCATCAGGCATATAGATTGGGAATGGCGTCTCTGTATACCATCCCATAACCTCGTTAATTGTTGCACCAGCTGAAACTAGGTTTATTGCCATTCCAGCTCCTGTGAGTGTACCGCATGTTGCACCCCATCCCATTATACCGCCTTTACCGAAAACGGACATTTGTGTTGGGATCGCTGTGAATGGGTATCCTACTTGTTCTCTGAGTTCACCGATTACTCCCTCAAAAACAGCATAGCTACATCCTGCTACGAAGTATGCCTCGTATGCTCTGGCTGCTGCTGCATCTGGGTCGATTTTGGTGTATGTCCACGGATGTTCTGGAACTTCCGCGGGTACTTCTACTTCGACTGGTACTTCTACTTCTGTTGTCTTTGCAGGCATGAGAGAGTAGCCGCCGACAGCACCGATGGCTAGTCCACCGATTGCTGCTCCAGCCATCTTTACGAATTCACGTCTTGATACTTGATCTTCTGCCAAGTTATTCACCTGAATAGCAACATCATGGTCTATATGAATTTAAATTTTGTTTCATAATTTACCCATATTTGTAGAATATGTTTCAAAATGATATGCATAAATTAACATAGATGAACTATTTTAGAAAAAGCATATATCTTATGGACCATCACAAATGTTAACCTTGACTATCCAAGACCCCATTGACAAAAAGATACTCGAAATACTCCGGTTAGATGGAAAAGCATCTGTCAGAGATATAGCGGAAAGAATTGACGTCAGTCCAGCTACCGTATCAAGAAAAATAAAGCAAATGGAGCAAGAAAACGTCATCAAGGCATATGTAAGTATAATCGATGATGAGGAGATAGGTAAAGGAACGAGAGCGGTTCTTCTTGTACGTACTATAGGTGATCAATCCCAGACTACCATTGTTGAAGATATTTCCGAAATGGAAGATATCTGCAACGTATTCGTAACCATGGGTAACTATGATCTAATATTGACGGCTTGCACATTAAACGAAAACGCTCTTTACAATATCCTTAAGAGAATACGAACTATACCAGGGGTCGCATGGGTGGACTTTGCTTCTATTGTTAGACGCAAAAAAGTACTTAGTACTATAATTGAGGAAAACGGGAGAGATTTAGATGAATAAACCAGAGACAACTGATAAACAAAGAATGAATGGTAAATCCTTTTATTCAATTGGGCTAGGAGAGTTACTGAGGAGATAATAAGATGACAGGGAATACAGAGCTTTTGTTCCTACTCTTCATCGTATTGTTGCTTTTTGGTGGACGAAAACTTCCAGAGCTAGCAAGATCAATGGGAGAAGCCGCTAGGGAATTTAATAAGGCAACAAAAGAGCCAGTAGAATACGTTGACGAGAAGACCAGAAAAAAGAATGAGGAAAAACAAGCAATTATCGATGCAGCGAAAAAGCTTGGAATAGAGGTCGAGGGACGAGACATCAACGATATCGCACAGGATATTGTTGCAGCGACAACCAAGGAAAAATCAGAGTAATCTTTTTTGAGGTAGCATCTTGTCAGATGACTATGACCTAGAGTTTTGGGATCACTTTGAGGACTTGTCCTCAAGACTCAGAAAAATAGTATACGTGTTGTTAATCGTAATGGTATTAGTGATGTCGCTGCCATCTGATTTCAGCAGAATATTGCAGTTGGACTTCACTGACTATACATTATTGATAACTGACTTGATGCAAATGTTTCAAGATACTCTGTTACCGGAAGGTGTGTCACTAATCGCCTTTAACTGGCTTGACAGTTTCTACATATACTTCGTAATCAGTTTCGCGATAAGCTTCCTAATCTGCCTACCCTACATAGCATACCAGTTATACGGGTTCCTTGCACCAGCGATTTACGCGAACGAAAAACGAGTACTTTTCACATTTATCACGTTATTTGTATCATTATTCTTGTTAGGCGTAGCTTACGCATATTTCATTCTGGTCCCCATGACATTCACTGTCCTATACAAATTCGTCTACCAGACCAACGTAATGCCCTTTTACTCGGTAAAAGACTTCTTTGAGCTCATAGCCTTCGGGTTATTCGGCTCAGGGCTATTCTATACATTCCCATTAGTGCTTTATCTCTTAGTCAGCATCGACTTGATAGTAATAGACGATTTAAAGGAAATGAGGCGCCACGTTTTTGTTGCTTTATCTGCACTTACCGCCATCATTACCCCGGACCCCACTCCAGTCTCGATGTTACTCATGACTATTCCATTCTATGTTCTCTATGAGCTAAGCCTCTTGATATTGACAAGAATTATGCGGAATAAACCTGATAGAGTCCTAGACGAGGGCTTTAATGCTGCTCAAGAATTACTAGCTCGAAACAAAGAGTCTGAGTAATTATTCAAGGAAGACTTCTTGGAATAGGGTCATAGAGACTGCTATTACCCCAAGCATAAACGCAAACAATAGTCTTAGTTCTGGGACAAGAGCCATTATTGGTTCTCCTGCTAGTATTTTTGCTCCTGCCTGTATCCCGGGGAGAAGAATAGGTACGCTTACTGGGAAGAATAGGAACGCGAGTAGCAGGTTTTTTCCCTCTGAGTACATGAGCACTGCCGACATCATTGAGCCCATTAATGCGAAGTCGATTGCTCCGATTGTGAATATGAGTATTAATCCTGGTATCAGTGCTGTGTTTAGGTTAAGGAAAAGCAGTGATGAGAAGACTAAGCTAAGTAGAACAAGTAACAAGGTTACCATGCCGTAGATCATCTTACCGGCTAGTACCGCGAAAGGTGGACAAGGTAAGCTTCTAAGTCCATCTATTGTACCTCTATCAATTTCACGTGCAAAGCTAGTTGTCAGAACCAGAATACTGGCGAAGAATATGACGATCCACATCGCTGCTGAGACTACGAGTGGGTCAACAATCAGTATTGTACGCCATGAGAAGCTACTAACAATTATTGATGATAATGTAAAGGCGATAATGGACAATAACTCGTGTGGGCGTCTAAGCTCAACAATCAAGTCTTTTCGAGCCAACTTTAAGGCATAACTCAGAGTATTGTCGCTCAAAGTTGAACCTCCTTCTCAATCAAGCCATCCCTGATGTATACTGATCTGTCGCAGAAACCATTGATTAGCTCTGGCGTATGAGATGTGGTGATTATCGTCTGCTCTTTTAGCTCCTTCATATAGTCCGCTAGGGTAGATGATGTTTCTTGATCTAGCCCAGCGAAGAACTCATCCAGCAATAGGATTGATGGGTTTCCCAGTAAAGCCCTTGATATGTCTGCTCTTTTACGCAGTCCATATGATAAGTGTCCAGCTTTTGTATCCCTCCATCTTTCTATATCAGTTACTTTGATGACACGTTCGTACTCGGATTCAGCTGCATCCACAAAGTCTCCGTAGAACCTGAGGTTCTCAAGAACTGTCAGCTCATCATACAGAAAGCTTCTATGGCCAACTACTCCGATGTCTCTCTTTACTGTCACACCATTTTGTTTTGCGTCATTTCCCATGATTATGACTTGTCCGGAGGATGGAACCATCTGAGTGGCTATGATTCTGAGTAATGTGCTTTTTCCTGCTCCGTTGGGTCCAAGTAGACTTGTTTTTTGTCCCGCTGTGAAACTCAGGCTGACGCCTCTTAGGGCTTTTATGTGCCCAAAGTTTTTCTTGACGTCTACAAGCTTCACAGTCTCGGTCATGGCTGTTACCAGTGTTACTTCTTGTAGAACATAGTTATAACTAGGTAACCTACTCCGAGCACAGCGACGCCGATAGCGGCGAGGAAAACATGGGAATAACCTTCTTCATCTTCTCCCTCATACTTTGATGGGCACTTTACCAATAACTGTGAAGACTCGATGCCATCATCTCCAAGTGTACCAAGTACCACTACTTGATTTCCTTCTTGCTCTATATTTTGTGGTGGTACTCCTCTGTATGTCACTTTGATACTTCCATGTTCATCTATGAGGACAAAGCTGATGCTGCCATCATTTGTTGTCACGAGTGATCCGGGTTCTACTTCACCGATTATCTGTAGGCTTTTTCCCTCGTATCGTTCTTGGTTTGCTACGATATCTGAGACTGGGATGTATGGGTTCATGTAGTTTGAGATGCTGTCGTATGCGAGTCCTACACTTACCGCTAGTAGGAGGATGATTATGATGTGTTTATTTTGTATCTTCATATTGTTCAGCTCTCAGAGTTTTTCTTGTCCATGTCTTTGTTGGCTTTGATGACCCATGCGATATACACGATGGTAGTTACGAGATAAAGTCCAAGAACTTGGTATACTTGTACTGGCATTACATCTCCTCCATCATTCTGCTGTTATACTCATCACGCTTTATCCGTAGATCATAGGTCTTCTTCAGAACATAGCCGAAGACAAAGATTCCGCCAATGATGTTCATCACAAGTGCCTGAACCATTGTACCAGTTAATCCGAGACCACCACCATCGCCCCCAAGCTGTGGGTGTAGTGAAGGCCAGATAATGAATGATACGTAGCTTAGTGGTACTGTTAGGAATGCTAGTGTGTTGAATACTGCTGCTGATGAGGCTCTGCGTTCAGGGTTCTCTATGCTCATTCTGAGTAAGAAGTAGCCTAGGTATGCGAACCATAGGATCAAGGTGGTTGTTTCTCTTGGGTCCCAGTTCCAGTATACGCCCCACGTTGCGTTTGCCCAGATGGAGCCACTTAT
>JAOZIG010000061.1 GCA_026014515.1 Candidatus Bathyarchaeota archaeon
AGACCAAGCCAAACAGGATACCCTACATGGTTGTCTGGAACTTCACCAACATGTGCAACCTCAACTGCAAACACTGCTACCAAGACGCGAAAGCCACCGGTACACCAGACGAACTGACCCTAGAGGAGAAACTCAGATTCGTTGACACCATGGAGGCAGCGGGCGTCAAGGTACCCATGATCAGCGGAGGTGAGCCGTTGATTCACCCCGACTACTTCACCGTCTTGGATTATATGGTGTCCAAGGGCATGCATGTAGCAACCGCTACCAACGGTACTATGCTGACTAAGGATTTCGCCAAGAAGCTCAAAGACCATGGACTGGCTTATATTGAGATCAGTCTCGACAGCGTTGACCCTGCTAAGCATGATGAGTTCAGGGGAGGCAAGGGCTGTTGGGAGAAAACAGTCCAAGGCATCAAGAACGCCGTTGAAGCAGGTATATTCACGGCGGTAGCCACGGTCTTCACAAAGGTCACTATCGATGAGGTTGATCCCATGCTGGACTTGGCGGCAGAGCTTGGGGCACAGCGTTTCATCCACTTCAACTTCGTACCCACAGGTAGAGGAAAAGAGTACGCCGAGAACGATTTGAGCCCAGAGGACCGCGAGCTAGTGTTGAGCAAGCTGTTCAAACGCCGTAGGACTATTGGACTTGAGGTATTGAGCACTGCACCCCAGTATGGGCGGGCTTGTCTTGAGGGAAGCCTCGGCAGATACCTTGACCCTGATAGGCTCTATGTTGAGACCAAGGCGCAGAAGAGTGAGCAGTTCTATGTTCAGAGCCCTACCCACTATAACGCCATTAACGACAAAAAGCAGGCTGTACCCATGGAGTCGCTTCAGGGCTGTGGTGCTGGTCGCCAATTTGTCTGTATCCAGCCTAACGGAGATATTAGCCCCTGTATGTTCATCAAGAGCTGGGTCGAGGGAAACATCAGAGAGGAGCCTTTCTGGGATATTTGGGAGCGTTTCGCGACTTATGCTTGTTTCACTGACCGTGATGCCTTGGAGGATAACTGTGGCTCATGCCAGTTCAGGTATCTCTGTGGTGGTTGCAGGGCTCGTGCCATCAATTATATAGGTGAGCCTATGGCTGCTGACAGCGGCTGTATAAGAAACAAAGACAAATGGATGAAAGAGCAGGGTTTAGCCTAGTTTTCTTCCCTGTCCAGTATCATCATGGGCATTCTCGCCCTGTCAGGTGTACATACTAGATCATGAAGTAGCTCTGGTGTCTGGTCGTCCATTAGGCGTCTCATTTCTTCGGCGCAGCCACGTACTTCTTCACCGCTCATTCTTCTTACGTTGGGTTCTAGTACTGGTCCTGTTCTTCCACATACTGGACATTCTTCTAGTAGTGTTACCATGTCGCCTGTGATGATGGCTCCGGGGTAGCTGTTGGCGAGGGGGTCGATGAAGGCGAATCTTCCGGTTTCTCCATATTCCAGTGGTTGGTTGTTTTCGTCCAGTATCATGGGGTGGACTAGGGTTGGTGGTAGGTGGAGGTAGTGTCCTTCTGGGCACTGGATGGCGTGCCAGTTGCTCTCCACCATTGTGTATAGGTCGATGTTGTTCATGTGGGGGATTCCCAGCACACGCTCCGCCTTGTCCCTGAACTCCTTGAGGGGGATCTCCTCTGTGTCGTGTAGCTTCCAGCCCCCACCTGTGATGATTGCCCCCTTCTCACCAAAAAC
>JAOZIG010000222.1 GCA_026014515.1 Candidatus Bathyarchaeota archaeon
CGTTTACCATTCCTGATACCCGTGGTTTTCTCGGCTAGAATTCCAGCTTTAACATATGTTTCTGAAGACTCAAGAATCTCGGCTGCATCACGTCTTAGAACTTTAAGTTCCTTTGGAGCTTCGCCGCTGAATATCGCTGCAAAGTACTGTGATGGACTGTGAGGGTTTAGCTGCTCCTCGACAATGAAGGTGGCTTTTTTTAGTTCATCTAGTTTCTCGTTTGTTAGTTCTCCAACCACCCTGATGCTGAGTCCGGGACCGGGGAATGGTTGACGTTCTGCGAGTTCAGGTGGTATCTGCATTCTTCTAGCCACCTCTCTTACCTGATACTTGTAGAGTGTTTTCAGTGGCTCGATAATCTGGAACCCGTATTTTTCTTGGGGATCGATGCCTATTTGTTCGAGAATATTATGCTGTGTCTTGATTCCATCTGATGTCTCTTCAACATCTGCCCTGATGGTTCCTTGAATTAGATACTTACAGCCTTCCTCTTCAGCTACATCGTGAAGAGTCTGGTAGAATGTCTCTCTGAAGGCTTTACGTTTCTCCTCAGCGTCACTCAGTTCATTGAGTGCCTCCATGAACCTTTGCCTCTCATTCAATATTCTAAGTGGTAGACTCAGGGGTTCCGCTGTTAGAAGCTTCTTTACTTGTTCAGCTTCACCTAGACGCATGAAATTATCGTCAATGAATACGCAGACAAGATTGTCTCCTATTGCCTTGTGGGCAATAACTGCTGAAACAGTACTATCCACGCCTCCACTTACAGCCACCATGGCTTTTTGGTCGCCTAGGAACTCACGAATAGCCTGTGCTTGCTGTTCTATGAACGTGGAGACATCAAAGTCTTCCATAATTCTCACCCACACAAGATTATGTCTTGCATAAAAGCTTTCCAAGAACTATATTAAATTAGTTAAATCTGAGACAAAATTTGCCTATTTTTTACCTATGAATGCAAGATTTAAGTAGCCCAAAGCTGTCAAACCCTGTTGAAGACGTGAAAAACGTTGGTCGGAACGGTAACAGTAATCGGAGCAGGCGTCATCGGTGGCGCGATAGTAAAATGCTTGATAAAATCAAAGAAAGCAGAGAGCGTAATAGCCACAAGGAGAAACCTAGAAACCCTCATACCGTTAGCCGACCTAGGAGCAAACATCTCAGACAATAACCCGGTGGCTGCAAGAGAAGCAGAAGTAGTATTCCTATGTGTAAAACCCAATGATATCGAGCATGTATTGAATGAGATCAAGGACGAAATACAGGGAAAACTGGTCATATCAACAGCTGCAGTAATCCCAATCGCATCACTGGAAGCCATCATGCCAGATGCTAGATACGTTAGAACCATGCCAAACATCGCTGCAATGGTAGGAGAATCCTTCACAGCCTACACAATGGGTTCAACCACGCTACTAGAGGATAAGGCAACAGTAGAAACATTGCTGAACACCATGGGAACGTGTATGGAGATCGAGGAAAAATACATGGACGCAGTCACAGGGCTAAGCGGAAGCGGACCAGCCTTCGTTGCAATAGTAATCGAGGCACTAACCTATGCCGGACTCAGGGTGGGACTACCAAGAGACCTGAGCAAAGTGGCGTCTGCACAATCGGTTCTAGGCGCTGCTAAACTCATAATGGACGATATAATGACGCCCAGCGAGATAGCCGAGATGGTTACGACACCCGGGG
>JAOZIG010000217.1 GCA_026014515.1 Candidatus Bathyarchaeota archaeon
TACTCTAGTTTTTCGAGGGTAGCGGTAATGTGGTCTACCAGTATAGTAATGAGTTTGGTGTCTTCTTTATCAAACGCTGCGACTTGTTCGCTTTCAATGTTTATGAGCGCGACGGGGCTACCTTTGAGCATTATGGGCATCGAGTACTCAGATAACGTAGGAGCCTCGCCCTCCATCACTGAATCCACAAAGTCTGGGTCGAGTCTTACATCATCAACGATTTGAGGTGTCCCTGAGCGGATTGCTCTTGTAGTGATGCCTACTCCCTGTAATGGCAGTTCCATCACGTTTGTCGGTGGCTTGCTGCGTAGAAGAGTAAACATGTTATCTCTTATGATTCCGAAGGCTATTCGTTTGTATCCAAGAATCTTGTCTGCTGCATCAACTACTAGTTCTGCGATATCTTGCATATCACGTAGATTGAGTAACTCGGTTGCGAGCCTGTGAAGTTCTTCTAGCTTCTTGTCATATTCTATCTGATTTCCAATATCGCGCCCAATTATGAGGCTACTTGGCTCTCCATCCCACTCGATTAACGAGACATTAAACTCGACATCAAGCACATCTCCATTGATATCAAGCATCTTGACCCTGTACTGGGTTGGTGGGTTTCCGCCGTTCATCCTTTCATACGCGTATCCTTCTATGAGTTCACGGTAATCTGGGTGAATCTGTACCTCTGAGGTGTTTCCAAGTATTTGATCCTCAGTCTCGGCGCCAAGGTATTCGACGCCTCTAGGATTGATAAAAACAACCTCACCGTTTTTTATTACAAAAATTAGATCAGCGCTACGCTCAATGATTGTACGGTGTCTCTTTTCGGTCCTATTTTTCTCTGTTACGTCTCTTACTATGCTGAAACTGGTTATGTCGTTTACGTTGATTGGGGTGCTTGAGACCTCTATTTCTTTGATGCCTGAGGCGGTCTTTATCTCTGATGTGTAGAACTCTGCCTCTCCTTTGGTTCTATTTTCAGCGCGTTTTATTGATGATTCCTTGTCTTGGGTGAACTCGTAGATGTGGTGGTCGATGAAATCTTCTTTTGTGACCTCAAAAATGTCTAGGGCTGCCTGATTGGCGTTGAATATCTGTGTCTTTTTGAATAATATGATGGCGTCTCTACTGTTCTCGATTAGCGAGTTGTATAGTAGTTTGTAGACGTTTATAGCCACTCTCTGGTTCACTCTAACATTATCCTTTTGCCTATTATTCATGTTTTGCATTTCTAGACTATCTTGGGGGTGGGCTCTGTGGTTCTGTTTGTGTATCTGAGAATTAAGTGGGTTGCAGCGTGTGTCCAGTCTTCGGAAGAAGCGCTGCGCCGCAACTCCGTTTTGATGATACGTTGAGGTGATATTTATTTTGTGGAGCTTGTGGTTGGTGTCTACTGGTGGGTACTTTGGGGAAAAAATTTTCATGGTGTGAGTTTGTGTGAGGGGGTGTCATAGTTGTTGGATGATGTTTATGCTGCGGTCTATCTCGTCCTCGCTGTTGTATATGTGGGTGCTGTAGCGTGTGCCTCTTCCTTCGCCTAGGGCTCTTGGCTGGATTTTTCCCTTTTCCCAGAGCTCGTTTTGTACTTGTTCTCCTTCTACGCCTGTTACTTTGAATGTGGTGAGTCCTGCTGCCATGTCGAGTGGGGTTAATACCTGTACGTTTGGTAGCTCTGTGAGTCCAGTGCGGAGTCTGTCTC
>JAOZIG010000269.1 GCA_026014515.1 Candidatus Bathyarchaeota archaeon
ATAATATTAGGAGGAATTTGTGGCTAAAGAAGTAAAGTTCCTTCAGGGGAATGAAGCAGTATGTGAAGGTGCTCTGTACGCTGGCTGTACATTTTACGCTGGCTACCCGATCACACCTTCCACTGAAGTAGCAGAAGTACTTGCAGCAAGACTGCCAAAAGTTGGCGGACGTTTTGTGCAAATGGAAGATGAAATTGCCGCTATGGCAGCGACTCTTGGCGGTTCTATCGCAGGAAGAAAATCTCTTACTGCAACATCTGGACCGGGTATGTCCCTTAAGATGGAGAACCTTGGCTATGGATACCTCACAGAGGTTCCATGCGTTATCGTTAACGTAATGAGAGGAGGCCCTTCTACTGGTCTTCCTACAGGTCCCGGACAGTCTGACGTTATGCAGGCTAAATGGGGAACACACGGCGACCACCCTGCTGTTGCGCTTACACCTTCAACTGTTCAGGAACAGCTCGAAGAGACTGTAAGAGCTTTCAACATTGCAGAAAAATACCGTTTACCTGTTATCCTTCTTACAGACGAGATCATCGGTCACATGAGAGAGGCTGTTACTATGCCTGAGCCTGGTGACCTTGAAGTTATAGACCGTAAAAAGCCTACCTGCGATCCTAAGGACTATCTGCCGTACAAGCCTGAGGCTGACGGTGTTGCTCCTATGGCTCCTTTCGGTACAGGCTACCGTTACCACATCACTGGTCTTAACCACCTTGAGGATGGTTTCCCTTCAAACGACGGTAAACTTGCTCAGGCTGACGAAATCCGTCAGGAAAAGAAGATCATGGATAACTACGATGAAATCGTGATAGTGGACGAAGTTGAGTGTGACGATGCTGAAGTGCTTATCTTCGCTTTCGGCTCTACTGCACGTTCCGCTAAAGAGGCTGTTGCTATGGCAAGGGCTGAAGGCATCAAAGTTGGTCTTTTTAGACCTCTTACAATCTGGCCTTTCCCTGACAAACACCTCGAGAAATACAAGGGTAAAGTTAAGAGAATCATCGTTCCAGAAATGAACCTCGGTATGACAATACTTGAAGTTAAGCGTGTAATGGAAGGAACAGTACCTTCAATCGAAGGTATCAACCAGATTGACTCTGAGCCTATTACTCCGATAACAATCCTTAACAAAATTAAGGAGGCGAAATAATCATGGCTTACGATTACGCTAAATACCTCAGAGAAGGTAAAATTCCACATATATGGTGTCCAGGATGCGGATACGGAATCATTATGAAGTCCATCATCCGTGCTGTAGACGCTCTTGAGATGAACAAGGATGATCTTGTTTTCACATCCGGTATCGGTTGTGCTTCCCGTCTCCCTGGCTACATCGACGCAAACACACTGCACACAACACACGGACGTTCACTCGGTTTCGCGACAGGCGTAAAAATGGCTAACCCTAAGCTCAACGTTATCGCTCTTGGCGGTGACGGAGACATGACAGCTATTGGTGGTAACCACTTCATCCACGCATGCCGTCGTAACATCGACATTACATGTCTTGTGTTCAACAACTACATCTACGGTATGACCGGCGGTCAGTATTCACCTACTACACCTAAGGCAGCCCGTGCAACTACAGCTCCATACGGTAACTCTGACAACCAGTTCGACATCGCTCAGCTGGCTATCGGTGCTGGTGCTACTTTTGTTGCCCGTTCAACAACA
>JAOZIG010000246.1 GCA_026014515.1 Candidatus Bathyarchaeota archaeon
CAGGTATCTCGATGCCGCCCGCCTCCTCGACTGAGCCACAGTAGGCTGTCTGATGGGCGTTGCTACAGATACCACAGACCCGTTCAGTGATGTATAGGTTCTGTGTATAGTTACGTACCTCCATGGCTTTCTCGATACCACGGTGGTTGTAACCGATTCTTGGCTCGACGTCAATGACTGTCTCGCCGTCAACCGTGAAGTAGAAACTCTCTGGCTCCTTTAGTGCTGGGTGCTGTGGACCAATTGGGATTACGAACTGTCTATCACTCATCTTCCATTTCCTCTATTGCTTTGTCTGCTTTTTCACGGAGAGACTCGATGGAGTTCTCTTTCCTCAGTGGGTGCAAGCCCTCTGGCCAGTCATAGTCTAGGATTAGTCTAGCTGGGTTTGGGTGTCCCTCTGGGAAAACTCCCATCAGATCATTTACTTCTCTCTCGTACAGGGTTGCTCCTGCCAATATTCCCGTTATACTGGGTATCTTCGGATCATCTTTTGGAACCGCGACTTTTAGGTTAAGCGCGAATCCAATGTTTCGAAGATGGTAGACTATGTCGTAATTTTCGATCATATCAACAGCGGTGATTGTTGTAATATGAACAAAGCCCTCGTTACTAAGATGCTCAATGACTTTGAGAAGATTCTCTCGTGTAGTCCTTGCGTATGCAGCGTTAAGTCTCTGTAGCCTTGTCTCGGTTACACCGAGTTCTCCTAAGCTGTTGAGAAATTCTTGTTGTTCTTCTAAGTTCATTTATTTTCCCCCTAGTATCCTGCGCTCATCAAGAGCTTCACTACGCCGTCAAGTATAGCTTCAGGCTTTGGTGGGCATCCTGGGATGTATGCGTTTACGGGGATGAACTTGTCAACTCCATCCATGGTATTGTAGCATTCTTGGAAGACTCCTCCGCTTATGGCACAGCTTCCCACGGCAACCACGAACTTTGGTGCTGGCATCTGTTCATAGATTCTTTGTAGTCTTTTTCTGATCTTGCGTGGGACGCTGCCTGAGACTACCATGACATCTGCGTGTCTTGGTGTTCCCTTGAGCAGTGCTCCGAAACGCTCTACATCGAATTTAGGAGTCAACGCGGCTACGACCTCTATGTCGCAGGCGTTACATGCGCCAGCGTTAAAGTGGATTAACCATGGTGATCTTGTTCTCGCCCATGTGACTAAGCTCATTTAATGCTCCCTCCAGCTGAAAATTAGGATAGCTATGGAGACTATTCCGGCACCAGCGTAGAACAAGGGTAGGAGTAAGTTCACTGGCTGTGATACCGTTGTAGCGAGCACGAAGCCCATTACGTCGAATATCATGAAATATACAGCATAGATGAAGAAGTTCTCTACATTCATCCTAACCTTAGTAGCTGGCACAGGTTCTCCACATGCATATGGTGCTAGCTTGCCCTCTGTGTCTGGGGACTTTGGCGAAACTTCTCTACCGATTCCCAGAACAAACAGTGCGACAATTATTGCTAGGCCCATAATAATAGTAAATCCTGATAGACCTACCAGCAAACCTTGTACCTCAACATAGCGTAAAGTCAGCACTTAAAAAGATTTACAGAGGATAGCGGAAATTTGATAATATACAATAGTTTGTCATTTCAGCTAGCATTTATTGTAAATACTTGATATTTTTACTGCCTAAAAATAACATTTCTTTTTCCCTAAAAGTCTAAAATAAGCCGTCTTTAGGAGCGAAATTTTTATAGTGAGTGCGGAGATAGGTAAGCGATTCAAGATTAGGGGAGTTGCATTGGCGTCAGAAATAGTTCAATATGTTCTTATCGCTTCGACACTTGCCTTCGCATTGATGACTGCCGGTATGAAAAAGACACTCTACGCAGCACTAAGTCTGGGTGGAATGTGTGTTTGCCTTGGTGGTCTATACTGGACAATGTATGCTCCATACGTGGGGTTGTTCCAGATGCTTATCTATGGCGGGGCAATTGTCGTTCTCTTCGTCTCCGTAATCATGTTTGTGAGAGGTGACCAAAATGAGTGAGTCTAATGTCGGTAAAGCGGCTGGAGTTGCCGTGGCGGTTCTTCTCTTCGCAGCATTGATGATGGTTGTACTCAGTGAGCCTTTCCCATATACATCAATGGCACACAGTGAAATGATACCAACACAACCAGGCGCGGAGATTGGAGGCGCGATGAGCGGGTTCCTATGGGACTTTAGAGGAATGGATCTTACTTTCCAGACCCTCGTTCTATTCACAACAGCGATCTGCTGTCTAGCACTATTAAGAGAGGAGATGAAGCAATAATGGATGCAACAATATGGCTGGGAACAGCTTTCGCATTGTTCTCAATAGGAATTTATTGCATCAGCAAGAGTAACATGATAAGGATTCTCCTCGGCATCGAGATGATACTGAACGCGGCTAACTTTACGTTCATATACTTCGCGGCTCAACGAGCAGCCGCAGGCTACGTGGACCCACTGGGTCAGAGCTTTGTATTCATGAGCATAGTTACCGGCGGCTGTGTCGTCGCGGTCGGCTTAGCGTTAATCGTAAACGCGTACAAGCAGTTTGAGACCACAGATGCACGGGAACTTCGGAGGCTGAAATGGTGATACCAACAGCACTCTACTACATGTTCGCACCCATGCTTATGGCGGTCATCGGTCTCTTGGCAGACAAGATGAAGACACCAAAGCTCAGGGATGGTGTAGCGATTTTGCTAAGTCTCTGGGGTGTCGTGAGCATGTGGATGCTCTACAATATGGGCATCAATGCAGGTGAAATACTAGTAATCAATATCGGCGGTAATCCGCCCCTTGGTGCATGCTTCGAGATCGATATGATGGGTCTCTACTTCGCCGCTACTGCGGTGATAACGAGTTTCCTCGTAACTGTCTATAGCTTCAGTTACATGGACCACGATACACGCCTCACAGAGTACTATGCTTTGTTGAGCGCGATCACCGTGGGCATGACTGGAGTAGCATTCGCGGGTGACTTGTTCACATTGTTCGTCTTCTGGGAGATGATGGGCATCGCGAGCTACAGCTTGGTCAGCTTCAGAAAAGACAGACCTGGACCAATCGAGGCAGGCTTCAAGTACATGATCATGGGAAGCGTTGGAAGCGTCATACTGTTCTTCGGTATGGCCTTCATCTACGGAATGGCTGGAACCCTGAACTTGGCGGTTCTAGCAAACACAATCCGTGGAACAGCATTAACCCCATGGACAATCATAATCTTCGCGACACTAATCGTCGGATTCGGCGTAAAGTCCGCCATAGTGCCAATGCACACATGGCTACCAGACGCGCACCCAGAGGCACCAAGCCCCATCAGCGCACTACTGTCTGGAATAGTCATCGAGACAGGACTCTACGCAATGATCAGAGTACTCTATGTTCTCTACGAGCCGGCGCTATTCCAGCTACCAATGGCGATCCTAGCGTTCGCCACAATGACGCTGGGAAACCTGTTGGCACTACGACAGGATGACTTGAAACGTATGCTAGCCTACAGCAGCATCGCCCAGATGGGTTACATGCTAATCGGCGTGTCCACTGGACTAGCATATGGTTTGATGGGAACATTCCTGCACGTATTCAACCACGCGTTCATGAAAGGAACCGCATTCCTTGCCGTGGGAAGCATCGACCACATGACAGGAACACGAGACATCAACGAGCTAAAGGGAGTAGGCAGAAAGATGCCATTCACAACCTTCAGCATACTGATCTCATTCCTCGGTCTAGCAGGCGTACCCGGTACAAGCGGCTTCATCAGCAAGTTCGTGCTCTTCAGCTCAGCCATCGGCGCGGGATACATCCTACTAGCCGTCTTTGGAATACTGAACAGCACACTAAGCGTCGCATACTATGCAAGAGTCATAATGGCTCTGCTTGGTGAGGCGTCAGAGAACCCAGTTGAAGCAAAGGAGGCACCGCCATTAATGATAATGGTGACCTTGTTGATGGCATTGGTTATTCTCGTCTTCGGAATATTCCCCGAATCAGTGACGAGCTACGCAACACTCGCCAGCAACGCCCTCATTGAGGGACTTAGCGAATACATAGGAGCGATACTATCATGAGCGTAATAGAAACAATCACGGCACATCCCGCACCCTTCCTAGTGTGGCTGCTGCCAATAATCGGGGCATTAATGATGCCCATCTTAGGAAAAATCAACGACAAGCTCAGAGACTATGGCGCAGTAGCCTTCGCAGGCTCAGCAGTAGTCGCTGCAGCATCAATGGGGCTCGACCTGTTCGCAGGACACACAGCGGGTGCCATTGAGTTATTCACATGGATGACACTACCCAGTGGACACCCCTTGAGCTTCGGCGTATTGGTTGACCCACTGAGCGTCATCATCATAAACGTGGTAGCCTTCATCAGCTTCCTGATCGTAGTCTACAGCACCAGCTACATGCATGGGGACAAGTGCCTCACACGTTACTGGTTCCTGTTCCTATACTTCATCGGAAGCATGCTACTGCTGGTACTAGCGGACAACCTCGTAATGACCCTAATCGGTTGGGAGGGTGTCGGCGTATGCAGCTACGGATTAATCGGCTACTACTACAGAGATGCCAAAGACAGATGGCTAGGTGGACCACCACCAACAGAGATGTACCCACCAAGCCACGCAGGCATGAAAGCCTTCGTGGTAACCGGAATAGGTGATGTCTTCCTTATTGCAGGAATCTTCGTCATCTATTACTTCGCGGGTACATTCAACTACGCGGAGCTCATCGAGACAGCCCCAGTATGGCTTGAAGCCATGGGGCAGGTACCCGGTTTAGTAGCTTTGACGGCTATCCTATTGCTGGGTGGACCAATCGGTAAGTCCGCGCAGTTCCCATTCCATGAATGGCTACCCGAGGCAATGGCTGGACCTACAAGCGTTTCAGCGCTTATCCACGCCGCAACAATGGTCAAGGCGGGTGTCTACCTTGTAGCCCGTCTGAGCCCCATATTCTACATTGGAACATGGGCGTTGGGAATACAGGGAGCACAGGTATACTTCGTAGCCATTGCGTTGGTTGGAGCATTCACGTGTTTCCTAGCGGCGAGTCAGGCACTCGTTGCCATTGAGCTAAAGAAGATTCTGGCTTACTCAACGGTTAGCCAGATCGGCTATATGATGCTGGGTCTTGGACTTAGCGGTTTCACACAGGACGCCTATATCCCCGGCTTAACCGCAGGTATCTATCACCTAGCAAGCCACGCTTTGTTCAAGGCTGCATTGTTCCTGAGCGCTGGTTCAGTGATCCACGCGGTGCACACAATCTACACCACGAACATGGGTGGACTGGGCAAGTATATGCCAACCACTTACAAACTCATGGTGGTCGCCACACTGAGCCTCAGCGGTGTACCCATCTTCAGCGGCTTCTGGAGCAAGGACTCAGTATTCCTCGCAGCACTGGTCGCAGGCACACCACTAGCATACGCGCTACTGGTTGTCGGCGTAGTCAGTGCAGCTATGACACTGACCTACAGCATCAGATACATTTCTAACACCTTCAGGGGCGACGAGAGTGAATTCATCAAGGAGATGAACCACCACGGACACGCACCACATGAGGCGCCAGCCACGATGTGGATGCCAATCGCGATACTCGTAGGACTATTCACCATAATGGGCTTGCTAGCGACAGCTGGACTAGCCAGTGAAGGTCTAAACCCTGAGATATTCATCGAGAACCAGATGCACATCACAGTCGAGCACCTACTACCCCACGATATAGCTGAGCACCTGCATGTACCACACATCGCGGGCTCAACAAAGCTAGTGGGAGCAGGTCTAAGCGCAATCGCACTAGCGGTTGGAGGCTACCTCGGCTACACGTTCTTCTGGACAAAGAAGATTGATTCATGGGCGTGGGTACAAGCCAGCCCCATGAGGATGAATATCCACAGTTTCCTATGGAACAGGTGGTACATGAACAAGATATACTACCTGATCTTCGTTGACGGGCTCGTACTAATGAGCAACGTCATACACAACGTCTTCGAGTCAAACATCTTGGTCTGGCTAAACGAAGGCATTGCAGGCATCACACAGAGCGTCTGCAACACACTATACGCCAAAGTTGAAGAAGGCGTAATATTCGGCGGCTTGAACACAGATGTTCCATCCGCCGTAATCGGTCTATACAACCGAGCAAAGAAGACCCAGACAGGTCTTCTCAACATGAACCTGCTATACATGGCAGCCATGTTACTGCTAGTAATACTAGCAATGCTATACGCAGGAGGTTTACTACTATGAATACCCAACTATGGCTAGCAGTACTACTACCCTTCATCGCGATGCCCGTCGTCTACCTGCTTGGTAGAGGCATGGGCAAGAACACGAGCTGGATAGCAATACTGCCACTACTCTACAGCACAGTCTATCTAGGAAGCCTCCAAATGAACATAGCCGATACCCCGGTTGGAGACTACATCGAGTGGCTCCCCGGCATAAACTTCGGCTTATACGCTGACGGCTTGAGTAACCCAATCGCGTTACTGATTGCACTGCTATCCGTCATCATGCTGCTATTCAGCAACTTGGAGATGGCACAGAACATACTCAAGCAATACGGAGGAGAGAACAACAAGGCATACGCTACATTCTACGCGGTGTACCTCGGATACGTCGGAGGCATGCTGGGTGTAGTACTGAGCACAAGCCTCTTCGAGTTCTACTTCTTCTTCGAGCTGATGATCATCCCAAGCTACCTGCTAATCAACGCATACGGAGCAGGGGAGAAAGAGAAGATAGCCCTAAGCTACCTACTCTGGTCAATCGTCGGCGCAGTACTATTCGTAACAGGAGCACTCGCAGCATACGCACTCACAGGCTCATTCGAGCTTGCTGACCTAGCGCTGCTGACAGGCTCACCCTACGCAAACTTGGTAGTCATACTGATGCTACTGGGCTTCGGCGTAAAGCTGGCAATGTTCGGTGTACACATCTGGCAGCCAGCAGCATACGCAAACGCACCCACATCCATCAGCGCACTACTAAGCCCAGCGATGAGCGGCCTAGCAGCCTACTCAATCGCAAGAATGCTAATCCCCATCACGGGAACACTCCAAAGCTACTACATGCTCACACTGGCATGGGGCTTGGTGACAATGATCTACGGTGGACTCATGGTCATGTCCGAGACAGACATCAAGCGATTACTAGCTTACAGCAGCATGAGCCAGATGGGCTACATGTTCATTGGAGTCGTAAGCTGCACAACTCTGGGAGTCACTGGTTCAATGCTACACTACATTAGCCACGGCTTCGGTAAAGCAGCGCTATTCCTCTGTATGGGCGCAATAATCTACAGAACAGGCATCAGAGACATCAGGGAACTCGGAGGCTTAGCGGCAAAGATGCCGGTAACAGCCACCGTGTTCTTCATAGGTGCACTGAACCTAGCCGGTATTCCACCCACCATTGGATACCCATCAAAGATGATGATATACCTAGGTGCGTTCGGACCCGGTATTGAGACTCTCTCAGCCGATTTCTACGTAGCACTAGTGGCGCTGATATCTACGGCGCTGACAGTAGGTTACACCACTTGGACCATGAGAAGAATCTTCTTCGGTCCACTGCCAGAGCACTTGGCGGAGGTCGAGGAGGCGCCAACAATGATGTTGTTGGCGATGGTTCTCCTCATCGCGTTCTCGGTGGTACTGGGTATCTACCCAAGACCTATTGTGGACCCACTAATGGAGGCAGTCGCAGGACTGATAGGATGAGGTGAATGAAATGATAACAAATCTACTAACACTAATCTTGGCGATGTTCGTAGCAGCACCAGTCGTATACCTACTCGGAAAGAGTATGGGTAAGAGCGTAAGCTGGCTGGTCTTTGTGGTATTCCTAGGAGTTACCATTGTTCTGGGATTAGCCTTCCCAGAGGTAACTCATGGTACCATAGTTGAGCAATACGCGTGGGCTCCGGCTCCAATCAACCTAACATTTGGTTTGCTTGCAGACGGACTCAGTGTACCAATGCTGTTCACATACATCTTCGTCTTCGCGGGTGCAACAATGTTCAGCATGCCATACATGGAGAAACGCCTCAAGATGGATGACATGGAGGAAAGCAACGAGGCATACGCACGATACTACGCCTTGTTCCTGCTATATGGAGCAAGCGTAGGAGGCTGCATGCTAGCAACAAACACGCTGCAGTTCTTCATGTTCTTCGAGATGATGCTCATCTTCAGCTGGCTACTGGTATTCCTATATGGATACGGTGACCGCAAGAGGAACAGCATGACATACTTCATCTACACACACATCGGTGGAGGCGTATTCATGCTAGGCATCATCGGAGCATTCTGGAGCGTAGGAAGCTTCGAGATCGCTGACTTAGTACACATCGTGGATTACCCCAACGCCTTCTGGGTAGGACTAGCCATAACAATCGGGCTACTCTTCAAGATCGGCGCATTCGGGTTCCACGGATGGATGCCAGTAACATACAGCGAGTCACCAGCACCACTAAGCGCAGTGTTGGGAGCTACCTCAGTAATGCTAAGCACATACAGCATGGCGAGGCTGCTACCATACTTCCAAGGCGTACTTGAGCCAGTGAGCCACATATTCATGGTATGGGCACTGGTCACAATACTATACGCAGGTGTAATGGCGCTAGCTCAGAAGGACACAAAGAAGCTCGTCGCATATCTAAGCATGAGTCAGATGAACTACTGTGTCTTGGGTGTATTCACCTACGTCGCATTCGGTGTACTGGGCTCAATAAGCTACAGCATCAGCCACGGCTTAGCCATCGGCTTACTCTTCCTAGTATCAGGAGCACTCCTATACAAGACAGACAGCCGAGACATGACAGAGATGGGAGGACTAGCAGAGAAACTGCCAATAGTAATACTGGCATCACTCGCAGGGTTCCTGACCATCGGAGGTGTCCCACCAGCGGTCGGTTTCAAGAGCAAGTTCATACTGCTCAGCGGCGCAATGGTAAGGGGCTTCAACAGCGGATCAACTGAGCTAATAGTAGCTATCTTAGCTGGAAGCTTGGCGACACTGCTGACACTGGGCTATGAGTTCAGGGCTGTCTGGAAGATATTCTATGGCAAGCTACCCAAGAAACTAGAGGACTTGACGCCAGTTCCAATGGAGATGGCTCTACCTTTGATTGCATTGGGTGCATTGGCGATTATCTTCGGTATCTGGCCGAAGCTAGTCACAGACCCCATAGAAGTGTTCATCGAACACCTCTTCCACCACTAATTTTTACACTCTTTTTCTATTATCACGAGACCTTATGATACTATGTTTTTCCGTATTTTGACTTGTCTCGTCTCGACGCTAAAATGAATGCCATCAAACAGAATCTCTTCCCCATTGATCACAGTATAGAACCTGATCTCATATTCTCCATCACCCAGTCTCGTTCCATCGTATTTTCCTTGCCAATGTGAGACTATCTCATGTCTTCCTCTGGGTGCGAGAAATATTCCCATTGTATCTACCGTAGGGTCGTATAATGATATGATTTGACCCACGTACCCTGTCTCATTATAGAGAGAAACCTGGTAATACTCAGGTATGGATTCCACCCACTGTATCTGGTCTATTGTGTTTATTATTGACAAGTTGAAGTGGTATGGAAGTTTTGTGACACCCGAAATCGGAGTAAAACTTGTTGTTCGCCAGTAGCAAGACGCCTTGAAGATGAGGGTGAGGTTTTCCTGTTCTATTATCCTTGTCTCGTTTATCTCTGAGAAAAATTTCCTGTCTTTGTACGTGTATTCGACATTTTTTTCACTCCAGTATGCAGGAAAACTGACCGAATAATAGATTACTAGATAGCTTATCAGCACTCCAAGAATGAATGATGCAGGATATTTTCTATTCATCTAAAGGTAAATGGTGGTGAAGAATAATAAAATCTTCATGCTCTTTAGAAACGCATACTGGGATTCATGTTTCCTGATATCGTAGCTTTGTATTAATGACTGAGCTGACCTTGCGTCTTTTTGGGTTGTTTGTTGGGCTATATTGTTTTTATTTAATGTTATTGAAATCACACTATTTACAATGATAAAATTAGGATAAATCTGTTAGTAAATGAATTAATATATATAACAAAAGTATTACAAAAACTCAAAATATTATCACTATTGTACATTTAAAATAAATTGATAGAGCAAATCGAATAAAACGTTAAATATTATGGCCAAAACCATTGGGGTAGGTAAACATGATTAATGAAAAACAAACAATGTACCTAGCTATTATAGCTCTTATATTAGCAACAGTTGGAATCGGTTTATCATATTACAAGGTCGCAGGCCCAGTTGGACCCGAAGGTCCCGCAGGTCCTGAGGGCCCTATAGGCGCTACTGGACCCGCTGGTCCAGCAGGTGAAGCTGGAGTAGTTACAGTTTCAGCAGAACCAGAGTCATGTGTGACTTGTCACGATGAGGCTGGAGATGCTCACCAGGCCGTTTATGATGATCTGTTCCAAGACGGAGTCATTACAATTTCAGACATAACGTATACCTACACATCAGGCGCACACAAAGTAGCCTTTAAGATGACCATGGATGGTGAAGCCATTGATGCCAATACAGTTGAATCTCTTGGTATCTACTGGGTTCCATGGACTGGAGAAGCGTTCCAGTTCGAGCCAGCAGCTGCAAGACTAACCCTTAAGGGAACAATGTCCTACAGCAATGGTGTGAGTACAAGCAGCCTAACAAGTACGGATGCAGCATACTCAACCAGCTTTGCGAACCAAGACGGTCTCATTGTCATTTATGGTAGAGACGATTCACAGGGAAGACTTCCTGCTCGTGTCTATCTGGCAAAATACCCATTCGCTGGTCTAGAGGAGACTGGAGCTGGTGTTGACTATCTATCTGCCGCGAACAACGACGGATGTGAGAAATGTCACACTGACCCATATCTCAAGCACGGCTACATATATGGACAGGTTGATGGTGATGCCACCAACGACTTCTACACATGTAAACCATGTCACCTAGACAACGGAGAGGGCGGCCACTATGAGTGGCAGCTATTGCAGAACGACCCAGAGAAGGCTGTTGTTTGGTTGGAAGACGAAGATTTGTCCATATTCTCAGCAGCAGAACTTGAGATGTATGCCTATACTACCTCGCTAATGAACGATGTTCACATGTCTCACGCGATGGAGTTCCCATACCCACAGTCAATGGCAAACTGTGTAGTTTGCCACGAGGACAAACTCGACCAAATATTGACTGATGAGAACTTGAACTTGGAGACCTGTAAGAGCTGTCACGTAATGGACGGCTCAGAGGAGTATGGTACTTCAGAGCTTGCTCTAAACACCATTATAACTCCCGCAATACATGGCACCATGGATCTAGAGACAGCGAACTGTGGTGGATGCCACGAGTTTAGTGACATCCACAGCGGCTATGATTCAAAGATCTATACCGAAGACGGCGTAAAGTACGCTGATGCGATTGTCGTATCAATCGATCATGCGTCATTATCAGGTAACACATTGAGCGTTGAGTTCAGTGCTACCGGAAGTGCCGGTTCGGTTGATTCTGCGGATATAGTTCCAGAAGTGATGATTGGTCTCTATGGTTACGATACCAAAGACTTCATCGTCAATGGACATGACCGCTACGATAGCAGTGGTAATGGTGTTATCTCACGCTCTGACGGCGACTTGCCAAAGGGTGCTTATGAGGTGGGTACCGAGCATGAATACTTCACCACCGTAACAGATGGTGCAGGTTCATGGGCGGTTACTCATGATCTATCTGAATGGGCTGACATGCTTGATGACGGTACTATCATGAGAATAGAAGTCGCCGTATTGTCCATACTGGACGATGCCGATGGCGAGGAAGTTGCTATCAACGCAGTTTCCAGAACCTTTGACATTGACAGCAACGACTTTGACGATGGTTTCTATGATTCCATAGTAAGGGTTGAAGATGGATGTAACAACTGCCACGATGCACTTGGTACGACCTTCCACTCACCAGACTATGGTGGTAGTATTGTGGTTTGCCGGATGTGTCACGTAGGTCTCTCAGGTGGTTCTCACCTAGAGATGCAGTCGAGATCAATTGACTCCTATGTGCACGCGATACACTCGGGACAGTACTTCGATATAGGTGACGTCGACTTCAATAACGAAGTTGAAGCCCTACATTACGAGCACCACACCGGATTCCCATATCCAACACACGGAATACAGAATTGTGAATCATGCCACATCGAGGGAACATACAACGTACCAGACCAGACAAAGTCTATGGGTGGTCTGTTGTCTGCCTCTGATCCAGAGCCCGAAGGTTTGGACAGAAACATTGGTGAAGTACCATCAGTTGTAACTGGTCCAGCAGCGAGGGCTTGTGGAGCATGCCACAGAACTGAGCTGATAATCGCGGATGATGCTAACGGACTAGCTGCATTCTACCAGCACATGAAATCAGGTGGATACCTGATTGAAGCAGGTAGTGATAGTTCAGCTACCCTAATGCAGGCAATCACTGATGTCATGGGTTACTTTGACTAACCTATAATGCGATGAGGGAGGCCTCACGCATTCCCTTTTTTATTTATCCTTCTAAGAATCAGTGTTATCCACGATTAGCGGAATCACAAATATCAACGCAATCCAGAGTATGATATCTACTGCTAAGCTTGTGAGGCTTACCATCCAGTAGTCTACTGGTCCCGCGATTGTGACTAGTTGATGTGTGCCCCAGACCAATGGAAATCCGTGCTGATTATTTACGTTATCAGGATAATTGACTGGTCTTCCATAGAGTAATGCGACAAGCATCAGTATTGATACCACAATTTGTAGAATGTTTGTCTTTTTCACAAAAGCTGCAGGGAAGAGGCGGCTATTAAACAATCATATCCAGTT
>JAOZIG010000162.1 GCA_026014515.1 Candidatus Bathyarchaeota archaeon
TGTGCTGATGATTACTTCAATATCATTGAGGAAGGGATTAGGCGCGACAAACCTGACCTCTCAGCGGTGTCCTTTGAAACAGCTTGCGCTGGTATTGAAGGGATGGATTTTGCTAACGGTCTTAGCAGATCATCCAGTCCCGGTTACCCCTACAGTCAGTGGCGCTCAGTTCGCCAGAAGGGTGGTAAGAAAGCCTTTTTCGGTGACGGTGATCATTATACTTTCTATGGTAAGGATTGTTCTTTGCTTAAGAAGGATGTTAACGATTTCCTGTTCTCAGAAGAATCCTACCCTCCCACTGCAAACATTGGTTGCATCTTCCAAGACACACTTAAGGATGAGCTCATCTCGAAGAAGAAGTATGATAACTATCACACTCGTCTCGTTAGTGCTTGTCCTCTTCACGTCACTATTGCGTGGAGGATGGTCTTTCTCAGACTTATCGTTTATCTCAACAATAAGCGTTATGATTTTGAGACTGGTGTTGGTGTGAATTGCGTCAGCCGCGAGTGGGCCGATATCAAAAATCGTCTCCTTAACAACTCGCGGATTATGCAAGATGGTGATCAGAGTGGTTTTGACACTAGTCAACATCCTATCATCCACGAGATCATCTTTGAGAAGCTGATCAAACTGGTTTCTCTAGATGAGGATGTTTTCACTAGTGCTAAACAGAACTTGCGTAATTCATTGATCAGGAGCACGCACGTTTGTGATGGTGACTTCTACCGTTGGAACGGCTCTCTCCCTAGCGGACATCCCCTCACGATTACGCTAAACTGTTTCTACTTGTGTATTGCTTTCCGCTGCGCATGGGTGGCTAACGGTTTACCACTTTCTAAGTTCAGGAGTAATGTCTGCCTCATCACATATGGGGATGACTCCATCCTTAGCGTGAAAGAGGAGTATGCTGATTCCTTTGATCATGCCGCCATTTCTTTTGGTATGGCGTCGATTGGTCTTAATTATACAGATGCCCTTAAACGCGATCCAACTCAATGTGAGAGATCCAAGACGATTGATGAGATTTCTTTTCTCAAGCGCAAATTTGTCTATTCTCCAGACTTTGGCACAACCGTCGGTCCTCTTGAGCTTGAAAGTATTCTTCGACGGCCTCTCTGGATGACCTCCAAAGGGGACGAGAAGGAACTTATGAAGGCGAGGTGTGATGATTCACTCCTCGACCTTGTGCTCCACGGGAGGAGCACGTGGGATGAGTATGCCCCACACATAATCAAAGCATACCAAGACGAATACGTTGATTCACTTCCCAATAACACTTGGGAGATGTGTCTGAACGCTGTTCGTGAGCAGATGGCTTAGGCCTCTGCTAAAACCAACTTCTTTGGATGATAATATCTATTATATACTCTCGTGTTGGAGGAGGACTTAGTGCCTTCATCACGATGAAGCTTAGTTATTTCATTGGTGTGTTTTTACATGTACTCCCTCAAAGTGCCATTCTTCAAAGATTTTAATACTTAAACTTAGATTCTAAGACGCCTACCCCGGGTTGACACTCCCTGGGTCGATGCGTAGATTTAATTGATGTTGCTGAAAACAATACACAACAATCCTCAAATAACGACTCAACTGCTGTTGAAGTCGAACAAACACCCGTCCCAAAATCATAACGCTTATTGTTGAGATAAACGATAAGTCTGAGAAAGACCATCCT
>JAOZIG010000515.1 GCA_026014515.1 Candidatus Bathyarchaeota archaeon
TCATAAAACGAGCATAACAATAGGTACACCCATGGACACAACCGATATACGGGTTAACAGCATAGTCCACACCTTCAATGCCACTGGTGTTTATGATAGTTTTACAAGTGGTTTCCCCGATCTTCACAACTATGACCATGCGTGGGTAACGTATATATAAACCGCTGAAGCGAAGTTTACTAGGTTTAAACACATTAGAAGGTTTACAGATGAAAATAGTAGTAATCTATGATAGTAAAACTGGAAACACTGAGAAGATGGCAAAGGCAATAGCAGAAGGCGCGAAAACCGTAGCCGATGTTGAGGTTAAAAAGATTGGAGAAGCGTTCCCCCTCACAATGTTGGCGGATGTTGATGGAGTAATATTTGGTTCACCCGTCTACTATGCTGATATATCAAACAATATGAAGGACTTCCTAGCCCACATCAAATCCTATGTCAAGGCAAACAGGAAAAAGATCAACGGTATCCCAGCAGCCATATTCGGCAGCTACGGATACGATGGTGCATGGTTAATGGAAGAGAAGCTCAAGGATGATGTAAAAGGACTCGGATACAAGACCTATGATAAGGTCCTCGTCATGATCGACTCCGATATCAAGTACCACTTTGAAGACGAAGCAAAGAAATGCAGAGAATTCGGCAAAAAATTCGCTGAATCCATCTAATCTCCCATTTCCTTTTCTATGAATATACTTAAACCAAGGACACACTTCTATCAATCAATCTTATCAACAGTAAACGGAGCTACACAATGAACAACGGTCACATCTACTGCTGGGAACCAGACTCAAATAGAGGATACTCAATAGGCTGGAATCTCCAGACAATAACAGACAAAGGGATACCAAATCATAGCCCACCGAAAAGCTCTGATGAACTGCTCACACAGATAATAAAACTAGCCCAAGAATCAAGCACCGAATATGATGGCCCGATAACATTCAACAGCCTAGACAACTACCTAGTACCATTCCTAGCTGAGGAAAGACCATCAAAACTTCACTTCATACAACAGGTAGAGACCTTCTTTAAGGAAATCAACAAGAACCGTAACGTAACCGTCACGTTGGACCTTGTCCCGAGACCTGAACTGGAGCAAGTGGAAAAACATCAGGTGATACTCGATGCCATCAACGACGTAATACATCAAGTCTACAGGGCTCAGATGAACAAAGGAGACTTTGAACCAAGTATAGTTGTGAATCTTTACCCAGAAACAGAGTGGGAACAACAATCATTGAATGACTGGCTCGAACTTTCATATCTATACGGTATACCTACCTACCAGAACTTTATTACAGGAACCATTAGCCCCGAAACATTAAGACCAAGAACCTACTACCCGGAAAAGGAAGTAACATACCTCAGACTAGGAGGAGCTAACGCCAACTCAGAGGACCAACTAGTAACAGGATACGCATGCGTAAACCTAGAGATAATAGGATCAGAAGCAGAAACCGAAGACCAGTTCTTCAGACTCGTTGATCAACAAATAGATGAAGCAGTGACTCTATTACAGGACAAATATAATCGATTCATGAAGAGCTTCGATGAAGGAAAAAAACCTCTAACCAAACACTTCCTAGAAGAACCAGAATGGTGCTATTCAGTAATCACACTAGTAGGAATGAATGAGGCATTAGAGACACTAATTGAAGCACCTCTAGGACACGTAGCTGGAAAAGCAGTCACATACAAGCTCCTAGAACAATTAATACGAAAAATTGAGGCAGTACATGAAGAAACAGGAATATTGTTCAGCCTTGAGTCGTATCCCTCTGAACAACCGGGAGCCCAGCTATTAACTGAATACACATCAGAGTATCCATATCTTACACCAGCGACTGAACTAAAACCAAGTCATGGAGACGACTTATGGGACGCTCTTGAGCACCAGAAAAAATACCACTCACTATACACAGGTGGAACACTACAACAGATACACCTAGAACAAGGACTAAACTACAACAAAGGCTTAAGATTATTATTAAAAAGGACTATCGAGAACTTTGGCTATAACTATCTAGCTATTACACCGGTATTTAGCCTATGTAAGGAACATGGCTACGTGTATGGAGACCAAGACTGCCCACACTGTGGAGCAGAAACCGAAGCATATACCAGAATTGATCAAAAGATCACCAAGGTATCGGATTTAACAAACAAGGAGGCGTACTGGAGACGAGTCTACTACGACGTAAAAAACAAGTAAACAACGATGTCCCCATCATAGGACTACGCAAACTCAGCACAGTAGACTACCCGGGCAAACTCAGTATAGATCTATCTGTAGCTGGATGCAACTATAGGTGTCCTTTCTGCCCAAACAAGGAACTCATCTACGATTATATTCCAATGGAGAAGATAAACCAAGAAGAACTCGTCAAGATACTACGCCCAAGGCTAGGTTTTCTGGACGGTGTTTCATTATCAGGTGGAGAACCCACACTACACCGCGATCTAGTTGATCTACTAAAAGAACTTAGATTCCACGGATCAGAGATTAAAATCAAGACCAATGCATCAAGACCAAAAGTCATCAGAATTCTCCTCGACAAACATCTAGTAGATTATTTCAGCGTATTCATTCCAGCACCCATCAGCAAATACAAGAAGATAATCAACTATAACATCGACATCAATGTTGTCGAAGAAACCATACAGATGATAAGAAAAAGTGGACTTGATCACGAGTTCAGAGTAAAACCAGTACCCGGACTCATAGAAGAAGCAGAGGTAACAGAAATCGCCAACTACCTTATTGGTGCCCCACGTTTTGTGCTGGAGAGATTTGATCCAGATAAATCCATGGATGAATTATACCGTGATGTGGAGCCGTTTTCTGATGCGGAGCTTGAGGAAATGCGATTAAAGGTAGCACCTTATTTTAATGAAACCTCAATCCAGTGACACTCTGTTTATCTTCAATGATGGTTAAAAAGAATAAATATAAAATATATACTAATATTATAGTACATAGGATTACAAGATTTAACCATTAATTAATCTATATTGTAAATTAATAATAGTATATGCTATACTTATCTTAATTATAATAATGATGTGTACAGTCAAAATCATTAATAGTATAATGATTGATAATTGCAACTTGCCAATCATAAGGTGAACAATTTGGAAATGAAAGGTAACACACTAGCTATCGTACTCTTGGTCGTTGGTCTAGTTGTTGGCGCAGGCGCAGGCTACATGCTTAAGCCAAGCGGCACAACAGAGGACGGCGGAGATGGAACAGGAACCGTAGAATATGTAACACCCCTAGAGGGAGCAACAGTTCAGGTCGGTTACATCAGCTCCACCACCGTCGGTCTAGAAACAACCACACCACTAGTCGAGGAGATTATGACTCCTGACTATAACGAGTATCTTGAACTATTGGGTTATGACATTGAGTTCGAGTACCTAATTGACGACGCAACAGGTCAGGCAGCAGTCCACCTAGAGAAGGTCCAGGGCTTCAAGTCCATGGACATTAACGTCTTCATTGGCGGTCAGTGGTCAAGTCAGGCACAGGCAGCTCTAAGCTACTGTAACGACAACGACATGCTCATGTGGAGCAACAGCGCCACAAGCCCACTACTAGCCATCGCAGACGACAACCTCTACAGGATGTGCCCAACAGACCTAGTTCAGGCACCAGCCATCTCAGCGATGATCCATAGCATGGGCATTGAAGCCATCGTGCTAATCTACCGTGGAGACGCATGGGCTGACGGCATCGTCAACTACTTCGAACCCGCATACACCGAAAAAGGCGGAGTAGTCCTTGAAAAGATCCGTTACGCAGGCGAATCAACAGAGTTCAGCAACTATCTGCAGACTGCAGAGAACATTGTATCTGACGCTGTTGCCGAGTACGGCGAGGGAAAGGTCGGCGTTGAGCTGATCGCTTTCAGCGAGTTCGTAACAATGATCTCACAGGCACAAGACTTTGAGACAATATACAGTCTTCCTTGGTTCGGTTCAGACGGAACAGTTCTAACACAGCAGGCGATCGATGATGCTCCTACACAGGCAGACCATCTAAAGATCTACAGCACTTACGCTGCTCCAGCTGAGTCAGAGCTATTCACCAACCTATACAACAGGTACTATTCACTGGTTAACCAGCCATTCGGCTATTACAGTGCATGTTCCTACGACATAGGATGGGTACTAACCAAGACTATTACTGAGTCACAGAGCCTTGATGCAGTTGACCTAGTTCCACTCCAGAAACCCGCGGCATTCACGCAGTGGGGAGCAAGCGGCTGGAACAGACTCAACGAGGATGGCGACAGGTATGCAAGCAACTACCAGATCTGGGGTTATGGTGACCTCGGTGAAGGCGTACAGAACGTAGTTTACGGTATGTATGACAGCACTGCTGACATAGTTACTTGGGATACTGAAGCACTAGGCTTCACTCCTTCCGGTTAAATGTCTTAACCTATTTTCTATATTTTTTTATTTTTTTTACTTGTTGAGAAGTTATTGGGGATGGTTCTGCGACAAACCAAGCGTGAAGCTAACCCCAATGCGGGGTTTTGATGCATCATCGGTTATATACTTTATCAAAACAATATTAACCATAAACAATAGAATAAATAGAAGTATTTATCAGAAGAGATTATATTCCCTTTTCCTCAAAGATATCAAGTACCTTTTCAGCAGCCCACTGGACAAAATCTTCACAGTAGTAGAGACCCTTTGCCTTATTCTCTTCATGTTTCGCCTTACCCTCAGGGGTTCTTGTATCTACACCAAGTAAATCAAAACAGTTGACATGCCCCCATCGCTCCTCAAAGGCTTCAAGAAACTCTTGAGTATACTCTCTCATCTTGTCTCTAGTTGCAGTAAACTCCTCAGGAGACTCGTCTCCATTTGTGCCGATTGCTAAACCGAAAGCCATTATTCCACCCGTTATAGCCCCACAAGCGCTTCCCCAACCAGCGCCTCCACCTCCCATATTTGATGTCGCCCGCATGACGCCTCTACCAAATCCGTCTAGCGGGTGTCTTTCGTGTACTTTCATTATGGTACTTTCGCAACAGTTGAATCGTTTGCCGTCTCGTTCAATCATACCAAAAGGAATAGTATATGGTTTGAAAAAATTATCTACTAGATGAGTGAGTAAATCAAGGCGGTTTCGATTCCCGCAGCTAGAACAAGCAATGGGATTATTCTTTTTATGAATATAATTAGGCTCTCTATGGCATATTTTTGGAGTCCTTCTCGTCGCATTAATTTGAATATTAATTGATACCCTAAACCAACGCCCATAGTGCCACAGAGAACAATTGCGGGTATCTCGATTACACCATGGGGAAGGATAGTAGCTAAAACGAACCCTATTCCCTGTACCTGTGCCGCGTTATATGAAACATATCCAACGAAGAACCCGTTGAAAGCCATAAACATCAATGGAGGTAAACCAAGGAATACCCCAGATAACATGAAGATGAAGCTCGCAAACACATTATTGTAGAGAATGGCTAGAAACATCTCAAAACTCGTAGAGTCCACAGGGTCTGGAATATTGCTTAGTACCCCTTCGAAACTCTGGGGGGAAACATCTGGAGCGATACTATAGCCTATGAATATACTGTAAATGAACACTAGTGAGGTTAATGCAAATATGGGGCCAAGCTTCGTGATATATTCCCAGTTATCCTTAAAGAACAAATACAGTAAGCCCTTGTTTTCTTTACTCAGCTTCTCTACTCTCCGGCATCCATACCTCTTCAGCCGCCTTCCAAATATCCCTTTCTAAAACAGTCTTTCTGCCATCATCCTCAGCGTACTTAACTGCAAATTCAGCGATCTTGGCGCCATACTCACCGATACATTCACGTAGAGCATTGGCAGCTTCCTCGTTTATCCTGAGATCTCCAGCCTTTTTGAGTAGTCTGCGTATTGGGGCTATTGTGAATTCTTCAGCCATCAAGGATATCCTTGGGTTTTCTGTTATATGGATTTATTCTCATTAGATACGAATATAGAGGAAGAGCCATCATCATATCTACTATGAAGAAGATCATCCCCCTAGTAATATTAGCAATAATAATGTTCATGGTTCCAACAGTGGAAGCTGAAACATCATTAACTATTGATTTAACTCCAGAACTAGAATTTAATCAGGTATGGGCATACGAAACCTATCAAGTCAATGTTTCTTTTACTGAGTTTAATTTATCCGATATTGATTTCACTGGTTACTCAGGGACTCCAGTAGAGATATTATTTGAGGGAAAGATAAGCTGGAAAGGTAAAGGGGGATATGATTTTGGGACAGCCACAACGGGTTATAACTATAATCTTGATGATTTAGAAGTAAATTTTCGCACCTCACTAGAAGAACATAACGAGGTATTTAATTTGACATTAGAAAATGATGCCCTCGATTACGGGATGAAACCATTTGAATCAGTGCAGATTGTGTTCAAGTTTGATGCTTATATTGTAATGAGTGATGATCCCATTGGACTTAAGATAGATACCAAGACTAAGACTGTTGAGATGGTTGATGATACAAAGGTAAGATATCTTGAGGGAAAATACAGTGAAATGCAGGATGAGATCAACACTGTGATTGACGCTTCTGGATTGGAGTCATTCAATCGGGAACGATACCAAAATATTCTCACTGCCATGAACACCTCTCTGACTAATGGCGACTATATTGAAGCTCTTGATATCTGGGATGATTATAATGAGGGGGACCGAGAAGACATGATCAATGGAATAGTAAAATCGTCAAACACAGAATATGAGGAACTAGAATCACTCAGAGAGCTACAAGACCAATTAAGCTCACTGGAACAGGACTTGGAGCTTCTTCAATTGGAGTATGATCAACTTGAGAACACCTATGTGGCACTAGCTAGTACCTATAACAAGGTTAACCAGGAACTGGATACTGTGAAGGGAAATCTATCAACGGCTATAACTGCGGTTTTCCTGACAGCAATAGGGTTTTATTTCCTGGGTAGAAGAAGCGTAAAGAAAGAGGTTGAAGTAGAGAATGCTTAACCTGGTTTTTACAGAGACAGCGCTTGAACTGGTGCCTAGCGAGATACTTCTTCACCCTGCTGTGAAGAGGAACGCAAAACGCCGTAATAAACCAGCGGAGGAGACACTGCTTGATAGGAGTCTTCATCATTATGCGATGGATAGGTTGCCTAATGCTGAGAAACGAGGGCGCCCGGATATTCTGCATTTTTGTCTTTTGTTGGCTATGGGTTCTCCTTTGAATAGGCTCGGTGAGTTAAGGGTTTCCGCGAATATGGTTACTGGATTTAGTGTTGATATTGATCCTGAGACTCGTCCTCCCCGTGATTGTATCAGGTTCAATAGCTTGATGGAGCAGCTTCTTATCAATGGGGCAGTACCACCCAAGGGAAAAGCATTGATGAAACTCAAGAGGAAGAAGCTTGACGAGCATATTCGAGATATTAACCCTTCGAGAGTAATCGCTCTGTCCAGTCATGGTGAACCTAGTAGTTTTGAGAAAGTAGCTGAAATTCTAAACACGGAAGAGTCTCCTGCTTTATTTATTGGAGCTTATCCTAGTGGCGGTATGAGTTCTGAAGTCATTGATTTAGCTGATGATGTTTTCTCTGTTTATCCTGAAATGCTTGAGGCGTGGACAGTTACATCGAGGATTATTTACGAGTATGAGAAGCTGGTTATTGGAAAAGATTAATCACTAGTATGATGGCTGGTGTTTCTCCATTATTGATGAATCTATGGGGAACACCAGAACCTATCTCCACCAAGGTTAAGCGTTCAAGCAATACGTTCTCGGTATCAGTTTCCAATACGGGATCACCCTCCAACGCGATAACATGATGAAGTCGTTCATGAGAATGAGTCTCAGTGTGACCCCCCGAGCTTAGATTAATGATTCTAGTGCTTACTGCTGATGCGCTTGTTTTTTGGATCATCATTGTGCTATAAGCGCCGTGATATCCTTCGCCCAACCATGGCTCCCAGCTATCATCAGTTAGCTTTCTTGTCTTGACACTCATCGAACATTCACATTAAACTCTAGATGGATGATAGAAAAAAAAGTTGAGTATTATTCGGTTACTTTGTTTTTGGTACTGTGTGGCTTAGTTTACCTTCCTTGTAGTAGGCGCTTGAGCTCTTGCCACATGCTGGGCATTTGTAACCTTTAGCGTCAAACTGGCCGAATTTCCATTCTTTACCAGTAGGCTTTGCTTCTTTTCCGCAAACTGGACACTTCATGCTTGCTCAAAGGTAAGTATAGTATATACTCTTTATAAGTCTATGGGAATTGTTAAGTAAAAAAGGGACAATTCACGGTTTTTTTGATTATTTCCGCGGTATTTCTGAGGGTTCCCTAGGGTTATATTGAAGATGATCTCAGTTATTCTTGATGAGTCTCTTAATTGGCACAAGTGGCTGGAGTTACAAGGAGTGGGTGGGTCCGTTCTATGAAAAGAAAACAGGCATGTTTTCGCATTATTCTAAGTTTTTCCACACAGCCGAGATCAACAGCACTTTCTATCGCTATCCAAGTGAGGGTATGATTATGGGGCTCATGAGAAATGCGCCACCTGGTTTCGTTTTTGCAACCAAGTTACCTAAGCTCATTACACACGACAAGTGGTTGGACTGTGATGCAGGCGTCGAGGATGATACACATAGGTTTTTGGCTTTGATGCGTCCATTGGCTGAGCGTCTTGGTCCGATATTGATTCAGCTTCATCCCAAGTTTAACTTTGATGAGCATGCAGGTGCTCTGGAGGATTATCTGGATATGATTCCTAAGAACTATGAGTGGGCTGTTGAGTTTAGGCATGAGTCTTGGCTTCGAGATGAGACGTATGATATTTTGAGGAAGCATAATGTGGCGTATACTGTGGTGGATGAGCCTCTTCTTCCACCAGAGGTTCATAATACAGCAGATTTTGCGTATGTTAGGTGGCATGGACATGGCTCACAGTTATGGTACGATTACGAGTACTCGATGGACCAGCTTGAAGAGTGGAAGCCCAAGGTAGAGGAGATCACAAGTAATGTTAGACGAACCTATGGTTACTTCAATAACCACTTTAATGCGAACGCTGTGAAGAACGCGGTAGAGATGCTTGAACTGTTAGATCAAGTGACACCAGAACAAAAGATTGTACATGAGAAGATCTCTACTTATCGAGAGGAAGCTGATCGACCCCGGGGGGTTCAGCCTTTGGAAGCGTTTAGTGTTTCTGATGAGACGCTTAGTGTGGCTGATCACTTGCTTCACTTTACTGACCCCGGTAGGATTGGTAGGGGGGAGAGGATTAAACGAAGTGAAGTGGTGGTCTCGTTAAGTGAGAAGGATCACTTGATGGGTGATGTCAAAGACTATTATGTGGACGTTGACCTTGATCAGCGAGTCATCAAGCATAACTGTGATGACTGGAGAAAAGGAATGGGAAACAAAAGATTCTGTAAACACCTCGTACGGTTTTTCATGGAGCTTCCCCCAGGTCAGGCGACACAAGTCTTGTCTCGTATATGGGAAGAGATAGATGGTTGGAGTTTCGAGGAATAGCTAGGCTATCTCCAAGTCTGTTTTTTCGAGTAGTGATTCGACTTTTCGTTTCTGTCTGCCTTTCAGTCCATCGATTAAAGCAAACTCTGGTCCCTGACTCTTCTCAATCATCTGGGAAACAAGATCATCCGTGAGCAAGTCTATCGCGTATCTCGCAGCCATATGACCCATAGCGTAATCGTTCATCTTCGCACTAAACTTTGGACAATAGTGTCCACCGCCAAATCCAATCGCCACAGGCTTAGATCCTGTTTCTTCCATCCCAGCCAAGATACAGTTTACCAAGTATTCACATACCTCGGAGTCTTGCCACTGTTCTTCTCGGCTACCTACCTCAACGAAGAACATGGGTACGTTGAACTCTGTGGGACTGTGATGGGTGGCTTCTAGACTGATCTGGAACCCTTCTGGTGGTGCATCATAAAGGCGATTGTAGATGTTTCTCATGGGGTTAGGTGCAGTGTATTGGAGTTCCCTGTGTCTTCCCCCGTACATTGCTTTACCGAAGTTGCCTGTTGGGTGTGCTGTTAGGCTTGGTTTTCCGCTTTGCGCCCAGTGTCGACTGGCTACCGCGATGTATTCGAGTTCGTATTTTTCAGCTAATAGGTTATAGTCTAGTGGGTAGGGTCTTGGGGTCTTGGGCATCTTGTATGGTTCTTCGGGGACGATGAGGGGTTGAGCGGCGATGAGAATTGTGTCGTTGTGTTGGTAGATGTTTGGTGTCGGTGTTTCTTTGAAGCCTTTTTCTATGAATATTGGGAGCATTGTTTCTCCGGCTGGGTCTGATAGGCTTAGGGTAATTCCTTTCATGGCTGCACCTTTTCGGATAGGTGTAGCTTGTCGGGGTATAACTGTTCTGGGTTAGAGCTGTACTGTGCCTACTACGCGTAGGTTTCCACCGTTCAGGTACATTACTGTGGCTTTGTCTCCCGGTTTGTATGCTAGGGGTTTCTGGAGACCTATCTCTACCATTCCGTTTGCTGAGTGGTCTACTGTAGCTGTGATGAACTGCATGCCATTTCCAACATGGACAGCCATTCCTGTGTTTACTGGGTTTGCCCAGTATTTTACGAGGCTTAGTTTTCCCTTGATGGATTGGGTGGTCTTGTATTCTGGGTCGTTGGTGAGTATCATTCCTCTTTCAAGTTGGTCTGCCTCTATATTCTTCAAGGCTAGTCCTACCCTGTTTCCTTGTTCTGCTGTTTCAAAGTCGTCGTCGTGTTTCTGGATTGATCGTATTTGTGCTGTCTTGTCTGATGGAAGTGCTTTGAGTTTGTCGTGTTTGTGGACTTGTCCGTTGTGTACGACGCCTAGTGCGACTGCGCCTATTCCTCGGACGTTGAAGCTGTGGTCAATTATCACTGCTCCTTGTTCAGATGTTTCGCCTGTTGGTACTTTGTCTGCGTGTTCTTGTAGTATCTGTCTTAGCTTTGGTAGGTCTTCATCCATTATCTCGTATTTTTCGAGTACGGTGTCTTTGATGAAGCGTTTGATCTGGTCAGCGGTGATATTGTTACGTAGAACAATGATGCCTTTCTCAACCCCCAAACAATTCAGCATCAGTATTGTCTCTCCAAAAGCCGCGTTGATCTCATCTACCACAAGTACTGCTAGGTCAGCGAATGATGTGGCGAAAAATAGGCTCTGTAGTTTCTCGGGATATTTTGATGCCTCGATGATGGTCTGGGTTACATCACCTCGTTTTGTGTTATACAGGGTTACGTCTGATTCTGTTCCTTTTTTTCCTAGTTCTCTTGAGTATCCGGGTTTTCCTAGTACGGCGATGTTGAGGTTAGGCATACCGCATGGTGATGATAAGCTGGTTTATACGGGTTTCGCATTATTCCTATAATAATACAATATTAATTGAAAGATGGAGGAAAGGAATAGTTTAAATCTGAAACACCCGGTAGGGTTCCAGTAATCCATGATAAGCTCTGACGTTGGAAGCATACCGCAACGCATCGAATCAGATGTGATCTACAGTGGAGCGAGAAAAGCAAACGGACTCCTACCATACCTAGGTGTTAGTAACCAGGATTATGTTGAGTTTCAGGAAGAGGTAGTTTCGGCGTTCAAGGATAAATTAGATGCGGGAATAGAGGTTCCCAATTATCCCCAGTTTAGGGATATGAATCAGATGTTTTTCGAGCTGATGGAGGGCATTGAGAAACATAATGGAGCCTTATTTAATGTAAAATCAATCAAGGCGAAAAAAGGATCAGCCATTCCCGAGGTTCTGGCATTAAAACGAGAATCAAGACAGTTAAAAGAAGTTCATGAAGATAAGGCAAAGATCAAGGTATGTGTCACTGGACCATATACCTTGGCGAGTTTCTTTCAGGTTAAGACCCCGGGTTTATACTTTGAACTAGGGGAAGCCTTGGCGGATATCGTTGAGAACAGTATTTTTGGTAATAGTGGAGCGGAGACTGTGCATCTAAGTCTGGATGAGCCTGTTCTAGGTTTCCTTAATGATCATCAACTAGATTATGGCTCTGAGATACGTGAGGCGCTTAGAAAATCTTGGGATAGGGTATTCAGCGTAGCCAAAGCCTACAATCTTGATACGAGCATGCATCTTCATAACTCATCAGAGAATCTCTTCTGGGAGACAGAGCACCTAGACATGATCGCGTGTCACGTGGGTGACCCCTTCTATACACAGGAATCCACGAAGAAGAGACTTGAGGAGACAGATAAACAGGTTTTCGCGTCCATTGGAGTGACTCAGTTTGATAACCTCATTCATTCGCATTTTTTAGCAAAGGGATACAAGGGGAATATTCCTGAAAAGATAGGTGAAATCTGGTCGGATATCAAAAAATACGCGGTTGACCCAGTTCTGTTTCTTGAAGAGCCCCGGGTTTTGAGAAAAAGGCTCTGTAAGGTGATTGATTCTTTTGGGTTTGACCGTGTGGGATGTGTTTCTCCGGAGTGTGGATTGAACAGTTTCCCAGATTATTATGTGGCTATGGAGTGTCTTGAGAGACACGCTAGGGTAGTATCCGAGTTTATTAAAGAGAAATAATATTTTGGTTTTTTGGATGGTCTTAACTACTTTTATAGGTAGCCTCGTGTCCAGATTACCCGATAACAATGGGACGTATCAGCAAGGGTACAAAGTGTAGCGTGAAGGGCTGTAATGAGGACGCGGTTCGTTCAATTGATATAGCCAAGGTGAAACAAGCCGGTGTGGACGCCGAGGGCGAGAAACGTGCCTATCTATGTAAAGAGCATTAC